>NZ_JBWJVQ010000081.1:0-2285 GCF_056339875.1 Blautia sp. ZXY-1-C6 | reverse complement strand
GCTATATTATCAGCGCCATTATACGATTTACCCAATTATAATAGGCGCAAATTTTTTAAAGAATTCTCATTATTGCTAGAAAAATATAGCAATTCTTCTGATTATTAAATCTTAATTTTGAAAAGCCCCCAGGATTAACTCCCGAGGACTTTCATACTGCTCATATTAAATTGTGATCACATTATTCAAGCAATCAGATTATTAATGGATTCTAACTCATATACAGTAAATGGATCAATGTCAATACAACTGGATTCATCTCTGTTGCCAGAAAGATCCCATGCAAGAGTACCATTCATAACGGTACAAGCTTCCTTAAATGCATCAATATCTCTTAATGGCTTAAATATTTCTGTTTTCAAATCTTCTGTAGCATCATAGTCTACAATCTTACCGTCATCAAAGAATACCTGTACATGAAAATTATCCAATGGTATCACCTGTACTACTGTTGGAAAATATTCGTTCATATTGTTATAGTCCTATTATTTTAATCAAAACAAATCACTATGACTTCCAGTTCTTGTCAAATATAGGAATAGTTCATCTTCATAGACTTCATAAATCAACAACCAATCAGGAGCAATATGACATTCTCTGCAATTACTATAATTTCCTGAAAGATTATGATCTCGATTCTTCGGCGGTAATATTTCACCATTTGCCAATTTTTTGATGATATCAGTCATTAACCTCATATCGTATCCACGTTTCTGAATACGTTTTAAGTCTTTTTGAAACTTACTGGTCGGCTTAACCGTATATTTCATGCTAATAATTCCTCCATCATCTTGTCCACATCTGTATATGCTTTTCCAAGAGAAGGATTCTGTTTCATCTGCTGCACTTCATTAATTGCTGATATTGTTTCACTGTTTGGTATTTCTCTGGTAATCTCAAACGGTATTCCCTGTTCTCTGATTGCCTGTTTTACAAAAATTGTGAATGCAGTTGTCAGATTCATACCTAAATCATTGAAAAGATCTTCTGCTTGTTTCTTTAAATTATCATCCATTCTAATTGATACATTTGCCATAAATCCACCTGCTTTCTAATCTATTTATATTATCATTATATAGCTTATGCAATGCATTGTCAATACTATGCATTATTTCAAGAATTATATCTTTTCCATCCTTATATAAATATCTGCATCGGCAGCAGACATCTTATACTCGTTTCTACACAATATATTAATGAACTAACCATCAAATTTCAACGATAATGCTTTAAGGGTAAAGTTGTTAGGGTAGATGGTTTTCGTTGGAAATTTAAGGTTATATATAAGGATTTTCAGCATAGAATTGATTCTGTGAGGGATGGTTATGGTTATACGGATGACTGTATTAGTTCCCTTCCGTTATTATAAGCAGGATAACGGAAGTCTTATGAAAAAGCCCTCCGTCCTGTCTATAGAAGTAAACTAAATATTACTTCCGTTCCTGTTTCTAAACAACTGACTTCGGTTTTTAAACAATGAATTTATCGCATTTTTCCGTTGTCTGATGCGTTTCTAAACCGACAGAAATTTGAACCTACCCTTAAAATCCCATCACATCAGGTTCTTCCCATTGTTCCGCTGTGACTCCCAACGATTCCAGAAGCTTATCAATCGGTGCTTCATCTTCATTTCTGTATTATTTAATTCCATTACTTCTCTAATCCTTTCTCAGCCATATTATTTTCATCAATTGTCCTGTCAGCCATTGGACACCACTCTGGACTTGTCTCAGGTAAATTATCCTCGCCCAGTTTACCCATCAAATTTACTCTATTTCTATTATCACAATAATACATTTTCTTATTGACAGCATAGCATTTTACATATTCACAATCTTTACATCTCATTACTCTTCTTCTCCTTCTTCGTATTCGTCATCTTTATTATTTGCTTCTTCTTTGAGATAATCTCCATACGCTTCGCAAGCACGATTTAACACAGTACCAGATTTAAACTTTGCCTTATATCTTTCTGGAATCTCATACACATTTTTGCCTGTTCTTTCCATTCCAGAACATGTTTTTTTTCTTTATAAAATTTAGGTTCTACAGTGAAAAATCCTAATAATACCAGTTTATCTCCCTTAGCCAAAATATCCTCTATAGTGCGAAGCATATAACGAATTGTCCAGTATGTATTCCAGTAGTCTCCACCTATCCTATTTTTTGGTATTCTCTCATATTCTTTGAATCTATTAGCTTCTCTCATTTTATCATGTACCATTTTGGTAAATTCTGCTTCATATATTGTTTTGTTCATCGTCTTTTCCTCCTTGCTTTTGTTC
>NZ_JBWJVQ010000080.1:0-4137 GCF_056339875.1 Blautia sp. ZXY-1-C6 | reverse complement strand
CAGCAGAGCCTATATCCGTCATCTTCTGAAAGCAAAGGAAATGCTGGGAATGCGTCTCTGTGTACTTCACAATCTGTATTTCTATAATCATATGATGGAAGAAATCCGAGATGCTCTTGATGCAGGAAACTTCGCAGAATATAAGAAAACGCGGCTGGAAGGCTTTGAAGAGGGAAAAATTAACTCGAAAAGATAATCTGTATATAAAATAATTATTAAATATGCCAAAAACTCTTGAAGTAAAGCGGTTTTTTGTGTATGATGTGTAGTGACGCTTTAATCAGATTGTTCTGCATGAAAACAAGATTTCATACAGAAGGTAACGGAGATTATAAGTGGATCGCAAAGCAGCTCTTCAGTATGAGCAGCCGTCAGGACGGTCTGTGAATACATGATGGACTGCAAATATGCAGAATAACAGGAAAAGTTACAGGAGGAATCAAAATGAACGCATCAAGCGGAATGGGTATGGTTGGCGCTATTGTCTGGATGGTAGTACTGTTCGGAATTATGTACTTCTTAATGCTTCGCCCTCAGAAAAAAGAGCAGAAGAGACTTCAGGCAATGTTAAATGACATGGAAGCTTGGCGACAGCATTGTTACTACCGGCGGCTTTTATGGCGTTGTCATTGACATGACAGAAGAAGACGTGATCGTAGAATTCGGTAACAACAAAAACTGCCGTATTCCAATGAGAAAACAGGCAATCGCTGAAGTTGAGAAAGCCGGAAGCGCTGCCGAATAATGAAAGAGATATGAAAAAAGCGGAACCTATAGTCAGTGATGGCTGTGGTTCTGTTTTTTTATTTTTACAGTAAAATCTCCGGAAAACAGCACTTTTGTATTTTTTCACTTTAATAGGTTGAAATCTGTCGGAAAGTGCGTTATTATAATAACAATTACGCAATTAGAGTATTTTTGGAGGAAATTATTATGGATTATAAGATTGCATTGATCCCCGGCGACGGAATCGGACCGGAAATCGTAAGAGAAGCAAAGAAAGTACTGGACAAGGTATGCGAGAAATATGGACACAGCTTTTCCTATTCAGAAGTTCTGTTAGGCGGCGCATCCATCGATGTACACGGCGTACCCCTTACTGATGAGGCAATTGCCACTGCCAAATCATCAGACGCCGTACTGATGGGCTCTATTGGCGGAGATGCAAAAACTTCTCCATGGTATAAGCTTGAGCCGTCCAAACGCCCGGAAGCAGGACTTCTTGCAATCCGTAAGGCATTAAATCTTTTTGCAAACTTAAGACCGGCTTACCTTTACAATGAGCTGAGAAAAGCGTGCCCTCTCCGCGATGAGATTATCGGAGACGGATTTGACATGATCATTGTACGTGAGCTTACAGGCGGCCTGTATTTCGGAGAACGTCAGACAATTGAAGAGAATGGCGTGAAGAAAGCGATTGATACACTTTCCTATAACGAAAACGAAATCCGCCGTATTGCCATCAAAGCATTTGAGATCGCACGTAAGAGAAGAAATAAAGTGACAAGCGTAGATAAGGCAAATGTTCTGGATTCTTCCAGACTCTGGAGAAAAGTGGTAGAGGAAGTTGCCAAAGACTATCCGGATGTTACCTTAGAGCATATGCTGGTTGACAACTGCGCAATGCAGCTTGTACGTGATCCAAAACAGTTCGATGTTATCCTGACAGAGAATATGTTCGGAGATATCCTTTCAGACGAGGCAAGTATGGTAACAGGCTCCATCGGAATGCTTTCATCTGCAAGCTTAAATGAGACAAAATTCGGTCTCTATGAGCCAAGCCATGGTTCTGCACCTGATATTGCAGGACAGGATAAGGCAAACCCTATTGCAACTATCCTTTCCGCAGCAATGATGCTTCGCTTCTCCCTTGATATGGATAAAGAAGCAGATGCAGTAGAAGCAGCAGTACAGAAAGTCCTGACAGAGGGATACCGCACAGGTGATATCATGTCAGAGGGATGCAAGCTTGTAGGAACAAAGGAAATGGGCGATCTGATCGCAGCAGCTCTGTAAGAATTGATATTAAGAGGATTCAGTCGGCGCAGGCAGATTACGGAGTCAGGAATTTCGGTTGAATCATTAAAAATAAATAAAACAGTAAGAAAAGAGGAAATAAAACAATGAGAAGTGATGCAGTAAAAACAGGCACACAGCAGGCACCTCACCGTTCCCTGTTTAATGCTCTTGGAATGACAAAAGAAGAAATGGACAGACCTCTGGTAGGTATCGTAAGTTCTTACAATGAAATCGTACCGGGTCATATGAACCTTGACAAGATCACACAGGCAGTTAAGCTTGGTGTGGCAATGGCAGGCGGTACACCTGTTATGTTCCCGGCAATCGCAGTATGTGACGGTATTGCAATGGGACACGTTGGAATGAAATATTCTCTGGTCACCAGAGACCTGATCGCAGATTCCACAGAAGCAATGGCAATGGCACATCAGTTTGATGCACTGGTAATGATTCCAAACTGTGACAAGAATGTACCTGGACTTCTGATGGCAGCAGCCAGACTGAATGTTCCTACTGTATTCGTAAGCGGCGGTCCAATGCTTGCCGGACATCTGAACGGACACAAGACAAGCCTTTCCAGTATGTTTGAGGCAGTAGGTGCTTACGCAGCAGGCAAGCTTGATGAGGACGGACTGACAGAATGCGAAATGAAGACATGTCCTACATGCGGATCCTGTTCCGGTATGTACACAGCAAACTCCATGAACTGTCTGACAGAGGTTCTTGGTATGGGTCTGAAAGGAAACGGAACCATCCCTGCTGTATATTCCGAGCGTATCCGTCTTGCAAAACATGCAGGTATGCAGGTTATGGAAATGTACAGAAAGAACATCCGTCCAAGAGATATCATGACAAAGGAAGCAATCCTCAATGCCCTGACAGTAGACATGGCACTTGGATGCTCCACAAACAGTATGCTTCATCTTCCGGCTATCGCTCATGAGATCGGAATGGACTTTGATATCAGCTTTGCAAATGAAATCAGTGCAAAGACTCCAAACCTCTGCCACCTTGCACCTGCAGGCCCTACATACATAGAAGACCTGAACGAAGCAGGCGGTGTATATGCAGTTATGAACGAACTGAATAAGAAGGGACTCCTTCATACTGAGTGCATGACAGTTACAGGCAAGACAGTAGGCGAGAACATCAAAGACTGTGTAAACTTAAATCCTGAAGTTATCAGACCAATCGACAATCCATACAGCCAGACAGGTGGACTTGCAGTACTTAAAGGTAACCTTGCGCCGGACGGCGGTGTTGTAAAACGTTCTGCAGTTGTAGAAGAGATGATGGTCCATGAAGGACCTGCAAGAGTCTTTGACTGCGAGGAAGACGCAATCGCAGCTATCAAAGGCGGCAAGATCGTAGAGGGTGACGTAGTAGTTATCCGTTACGAAGGACCGAAAGGCGGCCCTGGTATGAGAGAAATGCTGAATCCTACATCTGCAATCGCAGGTATGGGACTGGGATCTTCCGTAGCCCTGATCACAGACGGACGTTTCAGCGGTGCATCCAGAGGAGCATCCATCGGACACGTATCACCGGAAGCAGCAGTCGGCGGACCGATCGCACTTGTTGAAGAGGGGGATATCATCAGCATCAACATTCCGGAACTGAAACTGGAGATCAAGGTTTCTGATGAAGAAATGCAGGCAAGAAAAGCTAAATGGCAGCCTCGTGAGCCAAAGGTAACAACAGGATATCTTGCAAGATATGCTGCTATGGTAACTTCCGGAAACAGAGGAGCAATCCTTGAGGTACCAAAAGCAAAATAAAGATGAACAAGTACCCGGCGGGAATTGCAGCATAACCTGTGATTCTCCTGCCTGAAAAGTTAGGAGGATACGTAAAGATGCAGCTTACAGGTGCTGAAATCATCGTTGAATGTTTAAAAGAACAGGGCGTTGACACTGTATTCGGATATCCGGGCGGTGCCATCCTGAATGTATATGACGCCCTCTATGAATATAAAGACCAGATTACACATGTGCTGACCTCCCATGAACAGGGAGCTTCCCATGCAGCAGACGGCTACGCAAGAGCAACCGGTAAAGTCGGCGTGTGTCTTGCAACTTCCGGTCCCGGAGCTACCAATCTGGTAACAGGAATCGCTAC
>NZ_JBWJVQ010000079.1:0-4709 GCF_056339875.1 Blautia sp. ZXY-1-C6 | reverse complement strand
TGTAGATGATGAATGGAGTTTGTAGAGCGTGAATCTATGGAATATAATCTGGGTGGAAATACAATTCTGTGGTTTTCTATGGTTTTGTTTCGATGATTGTTGCTGAAACGTGTTTTAAAGAAAGTTCTTCCGGCATAGACTGATAGTAAAAGCCGGGGGAGCTTTTTTATGAAAAAAGCAGGACAATGGAAAAACCGAATGGTGCTGGCATTAGAACTTCCGCCTGATCTGGCATATAATGAAACGATCGTCACACTGACCGGTCAGACGGAAGCTGTTATCGAAAATTATAAATCTGTTTTTAAATATACACCTTCTGAAATTGTGATACAGTCTTTTTGCGGAAAAGTGACCATATCCGGGAAAAATCTTGAAATCCGCTGGTACAATTCCAGTGCAATGAAAGTGACGGGAAGTATTTATGATATAAAAGCGGGTGACAGCGAATGTTGAAATTTTTGAAATTAATATATGGTTATGTGATCATCCTTGTAAGAGGAGAAAATCTGGAACGCTTTCTGAATCTCTGCAAAAGCAGAAAAGTTTATATGGAAAAGATCCGGTACAGAGAGGACGGCCAGCTTATGGCACAAATGCAGGCCGCTGATTTCTTTCGCCTGAGACCTCTCCGGAATAAAACAGGTGTACATATTCAGATCATACAGAAACGGGGAATGCCCTTCTTTTTTTTAAGGAATAAAAAAAGAAAGGCTTTTTTTACAGGCATGATTCTGGGAGGCATCCTGATATTTTTTTTGACAGGGAGAATCTGGAATATCCATATTGAAGGAAATGTCAGAAACAGTACCGGAGAAATCCTCGATTTTCTGGATACGCAGGATATAAACCATGGAATGTCCAAAAAAAAGATCAACTGTTCAGAAGTTGCAGCAGCTGTGCGGAAAAATTTTCCGGAGATTACCTGGGTATCTGCCAGAATAGAAGGAACCCGTCTGATTCTTAATATCCAGGAAGGAATTATCCCCCAAAAAACCAACAGTAACACCTCACCCTGTAATCTGCTCGCAGACAAGGACGGAGTGATCACAGATATGATCGTCCGAAGGGGCATACCGGTAAAAAAGCCCGGGGGATTCCTGCAAAAAAGGGGAACTTCTGGTATCCGGGGAACTTCATATCATGAATGACAGTCAGGAAGTCCTGCGAAAGGAATACGTTCATGCAGATGCGGATATTTTTATTTCCAGACAAATTTCCTATTATCAGGAATTTCCATTAAAATACCGTACAGAAATCCCTGCCGGCAAAAAGAAAAAAGAAATGTATTTCCGGTTTGGGCACTGGTATCTGGGATTGCATCCGGCATTACATACAGGTCAGAAACGTATCACAGAGGAAATTCCTCTGCGTATCACAGAAAATTTTATACTTCCTGTATGGATCGGATGGACCGAAACTACTGATTATACAGTAAAAGAAGAAACCTATACCAGGAAAGAAGCCGAGAAGGAAGCTGTGCGAAGATTTCATCAATATGAAAAGAAGCTGCTTCAAAATGGCATTAAGATCAGTGAAAATCATATTACTACCAGGCTGACAGAATCTCTGTGCATTACCGGAGGAACTCTGCTTATCATCGAACAGACAGGCGAAAAAAGCCGGATAACATAAAATTCCATAAAAATTTGTATTTAAAAAGTTGCAGGGAGGTGTTACAATGGATGCATCTGGTTTTAACCGGACTTTGATTATCGTCCATAAACGAGGCAATAATCCATTATTAACTTATCAACAGGAAAGGACATCACAGGATGGCTGGCAATATTATTGAATTACACACAGAAGTCCCCGCAGAACTGGAAGCAAATGTATTTGGCCAGTTTGATGAGCATCTTAAGCTGATTGAGAGAACACTGAATGTGACAGTGATCTCCAGAGACGGAATCCTTAAGATACTTGGCAATGAACAGAATGCGGCTTCTGCGAAGAAACTGATAGAAGAACTGACAGTACTTGCAAAAAGAGGCAACACGATCACGAAACAGAATGTCAATTATGCTCTTTCTCTGGCAATGGAGCAGAGAAACGAAGTTCTCACAGAAATAGACAAAGATTTTATCTGTAACACCATACAGGGCAGACCTATCAAGCCCAAAACACTGGGGCAGAAAGATTATGTAGAACAGATACGCAAAAAAATGATCGTGTTCGGTGTAGGTCCTGCCGGTACCGGCAAAACCTATCTGGCGATGGCAATGGCTGTCACAGCCTTCCGAAATGAGGAGGTCAGCAGGATCATCCTGACACGTCCTGCTATTGAGGCCGGTGAGAAGCTGGGATTTCTTCCGGGAGATCTGCAGAGCAAGGTAGATCCTTATCTGAGACCACTCTATGATGCACTGTACCAGATCATGGGAGCGGACAGCTTTGCGAAAAATATGGAGCGCGGCCTGATCGAGGTTGCACCGCTTGCATATATGCGCGGACGTACACTGGATAATGCATTTATCATTCTCGATGAAGCACAGAATACTACTCCGGCACAGATGAAGATGTTCCTGACACGTATCGGATTTGGTTCCAAGGTTATCATCACCGGAGATGCCTCACAGAAAGATCTTCCAAGAGATACCACATCCGGACTTGACGTGGCAATGAAAGTACTGAAAAAAATAGATGACATTGGCTTCTGCCAGCTTACCAGCAAGGATGTTGTCCGTCATCCTCTGGTACAGCAGATCGTACAGGCTTATGATGCCTATGAGAAGAAACAAAAACCTGAAAGACCGGCAAGACGCAGAAACGGGGTAAATGAACGATGAACATGCAGATTGATTATGAGACAGAGCGTGAACTGGGGATCGACTATGAGACACTGGCAGTAAAGGTAGCTGACAAGGTTCTTGAAATGGAAAAATGTCCCTATGATGCACAGGTGAATCTTGTACTTACAGATAACGAAGAGATTGAGAGAGTTAATACTGAGTTTCGCGATATCGCAAGACCTACGGATGTTTTATCCTTCCCTATGATTCCTTTTGAGACACCGGCAGGATATGATATTGTGGAGGAAGATGAATCTTACTTTGATCTGGATACAGACGAACTTCTTCTTGGAGATATCATGATCTCAGTTGACAAGGTATTTGCGCAGGCAGAGGAATACGGACACAGTGTGACAAGAGAATTCTGTTTTCTGGTTGCACACAGTATGCTGCATCTGCTGGGATATGACCATATGACTCCCGGGGAAGCGGCAGTCATGGAGACAAAACAGGCAAAAGCCCTGGAGGAGCTTGGGATTACACGCTGATCTTCAAATTCTGTTATTGCAGGCAATTTCTGATGGATTTTGTTCGTAACTGTAAAGACACTGAACAGTTACTAAAAATATATTTATATGGAGTAACAAAAAGATGAATTACCGGGAACGACTTAAAGATAAAAAACGTATTGTAATTAAGATCGGTTCTTCTTCCCTGACTCCATTCGGAGACAGGAAGACTGAACCTTCGCAAACTGGAAGTGCTGGCAAGAGAGCTCAGTGACCTTCGCAATCAGGGAAAAGATGTCATACTGGTTTCTTCAGGAGCTATAGCAACAGGTGTGGCAGCTCTTGGAATGCATGAGAAACCCACAGAACTGAAAGGAAAACAGGCATGTGCAGCAGTAGGACAGGCCAGACTGATGATGATTTATCAGAAACTTTTTTCTGAATATAATCAGCTTTCCGCTCAGATCCTTATGACCAAAAATACTATGGTTAATAATGTTAACCGAAAGAATGCTCAGAATACTTTCGATGAACTGCTCAGTCTGGGAGTGATTCCCATTGTAAACGAGAATGACTCCATTTCCACCTATGAGCTTCAGAATCTGGAGAAATTCGGAGATAATGATACATTGTCTGCAATGGTTGCCGCACTTGTACGGGCAGATCTGCTGATCCTGTTATCAGATATTGATGGTCTTTTTACAGATGATCCCAATACTAATCCTGATGCAAAATTCATCGATGTGGTAGAAAATCTGGATGATAATCTGCTTAACATGGGAAAAGGTACTTCTGGAAGTAAGGTAGGAACCGGCGGAATGGCTACTAAGCTGACAGCAGCACAGATCGCTTCTGCAGCAGGCGTAGATATGGTGATCGCAAACGCAGCCGATTTCCATATTATCCATAAGATCACAGAGGGACGCAGGTACGGTACGCTGTTTGTAAGCCAGTCCAAAGAAGAAGTTTATCTGATCGATATTATTGACAGACTCGTTATAATACCGGAAATTTACCGGTGCCAAATGAGCATTCACAGAGTAAATGGCTGTGTTTACAGACAGACTGCCGTAGACAAAAAACAGGAGGAAGAACTATGGAAGTTGAGAAAATCGACCGCATTAATGCACTTGCACATAAAGCCAAAAGTGTGGGGCTTACTGAAGAAGAGAAAAAAGAAAGAGAACTGCTGCGCAAGGAATATATTGCATCTGTCCGCATGAACCTTCGCGCTCAGCTGGACAATGTGGATGTTCAGCAGGAAGACGGAACAATCATTAATCTGGGTGAAAAATATGGAATCAAAAAAAGACATTAAAAAGAAGATTTTCGCAGAAAGAAAGCTGCACACAGATGAACAGATAGAGGCAATGAGCCGCACGATCACTGACAAAGTGACCGCACTTCCTGCATTTAAGAATGCGGACCGGCATTTCTGGTATATGCAGATTACAACCATGAAGTTGTCACAGAG
>NZ_JBWJVQ010000078.1:0-17956 GCF_056339875.1 Blautia sp. ZXY-1-C6 | reverse complement strand
TGGGATATTTATATTTATTTTCACCATGATAGCCAGACAGAAGAATATCACTGATTCCAAGCTTTTTCCCCTTTTCTATCTGCATCTCAAGAAATGTCTTCCCATCTATCGTCAGATCTGATTTGTCCCGTCCCATGCGGCTGCTGGCACCGCCAGCAAGAATAATCATAGAAATTTCTTTCTTTCGCATTATCAGTTTTCCTTTTTGTTTATATAAATCATCAATAAAAGTATTGATTTTTTTCTTCATATTACATATAATAAAATCACAGACAGAAATGTCTGTATAGCGGTTAGAGTGTCCAGCCAAAACACTCGTTTAAAAGCGGTTAGGTTGTCCAATTAAAACAATCGATTAACAGTAATGGGTGGAGTAATCCACCCACTTTTTACTTTCAGGAGGTTTTATGAATTGGTATATTGTTGATAAAAAATATATAAATTACCTAACACAATTTGATTCCCACGTTGGATATGTGGAATATGGGGAACGTTTAAAACTTCATGTAGGAACTCTTCTTACAATTGGAAATTTTCATTACTATGTTCCTATCTCTTCCGCCAAACCCAAACATCAAAAAATGTCAAACAGTCTGGATTTCCACAAACTTCAGGATGAATCTACCAGATATCTTTATGCAGTATTAAATATCAATAACATGATTCCCGTTCCAGACAATTGTCTTACGCAATTAAAATATAATCAGATTGATTGTTTCCGTTCTTTTAAAAGTGACAAAGAAAAAACCGATTATATTTATCTGCTCCAAAAAGAAAAATTTCTGATTGACAATATTCAGAATACTTTGCAAAACAAAGCCATGAAATTATACCAGAAGTGTATTGCCAAACCAGATTCTTCCCTTGCCGCAAGATGCTGCAATTTCAAAATGTTAGAAGAAAAGTGTCTTTCTTATTTACATATCTCACCCGCCAATCTGTGACATTCCTCTGATTTCATCCTGTTCTGTCTTCGCTTCATAAAAATTATGGCTCACCGGTTTATTCCAGATCACCTGATAAATTGCTTTTTTCAGTTCCGAATCTGTGCAGCCGCCGCGCATAAGCCCCCGCAGGTCTGTACCTTTCTGATACTGGAGGCATCCTTTCATGAATCCTTCGGATGTAAGACGTACTCGGTTGCACTGACTGCAGAATTTGTGAGTCATGGCACTGATAAATCCGATTTTTCCCTTAAATCCTGCGATTTCATAGTAATGGCATGGACCGTTTCCGTAGCGTTCATTGACTGCATGCATCGGACCGTAGGCTTCTTCCAGTACTGCTTTGATAGATTCTTCATCCTGGAATGGGAACTGTTTTCCGAATCCGATTGGCATCATCTCGATAAAACGCACATGGATTGGATATTTCTGCGCCAGTCCTGCAATCCCGATGAAGTTTTCTTTTTCCTTGATCACCGGAACGCTGTTGATCTTCAGGGAAAGTCCCGGATGTGCAAGTGCTGCTTCGATTCCCTCAAATACCTTTTCCAGTCCGTCACGTCTCGCTACTTTTTTGAACAGTTCCGGATCTAAAGTATCCAGACTGATATTAATGGCGTCAATTCCTGCATCCAGTAATGCATCCAGCTGCTCGGCGAGCAGGATTCCATTTGTTGTTAATGTCACTTTCTCAATTCCCGGGATCGCCTTGATCTGTTTTGCAAGACTTGCACAGCCTTTACGAACAAGTGGCTCACCGCCTGTCAGTTTAATCTTACGGATTCCCAGATCTGCTGCGCACCTGCAGATGCGGAGAATCTCATCGTATGTGAGGATTTCTGCATGAGAAAGGGATTTTACGCCTTCTTCCGGCATACAGTAAATGCATCTCAGATTACATCTGTCTGTCAGGGAAATCCTTAAATAATCTATTTCTCTTCCATATTTGTCTATCATCGGCTCTACCTGCCTTTTACTTTCTAATAATTGATTTTCCTGTTACCGGATACGGGTGAACCGCAACCTTTGTAACCTTTTCTTCTGTTATTCGCCGTCAAAATCACAGGCAATATTTTCTCTCATAATCGTTTGACACTCCATACTCCGCAGTCTATACTTAATGTATCAAGATTATTAAAATCCTTACCGGACGAAAGGAACTGTCCTATGAAAATCAACGAACAATACCACGACCTGAATCTGCTCGAGAATGTTACCTATGAGTTTCTGGGTCGTGACGGAGAAACTCATGAAGAAACGGAACCAATCCTTGTGGAACACATGATGGATGTATATGTAAATGAACGTCTGACCATGAAACTGGTCTGTATCCCACAACATCTGACAGAACTGGTTCTCGGCCGCCTCTTTACGGAAGGTATCATCTCATCTGCCGAGGATGTGGAGCAGATCTACATCTGTGAATTCGGCAAACGTGCCCGCGTGATCCTGAGTAAAAATAAATCCGGGCAGTCTCATGAGGAAAATGAAGATTATGTTGCTCCTACTCCGACCTGCTGCACCGGAAATCGTGTTCTTAATGATTATTTTATCACAGATCAGCCAATGACGCCAGTTACACCTGTCCCATGGAAAAAACAGTGGATCTTTGATCTTGCAGACTGTTTCGCCAATGGTACCCCGCTTCACAGCCAGACCTGGGCAACTCACAGCTGTTTTCTTGCCTGTGACGGAGAACTGCTCTTTCAGTGCGAAGATATCGGACGTCATAATGCTCTGGATAAGGCCATCGGTTATGCCCTGCGCCATAATATTGACCTGAAGAAATGCGTGGTTTATTCCAGTGGACGTATCCCTACAGATATGGCGGTCAAGGCAATCCGCGCCGGAATACCGGTTCTGGCAAGCAAGGCATCCCCTTCCGCCGAGGCAGTTGCCATGGCCAAAGAATACCACCTTACCCTTATCTGTGCCGCGCGACGTGACCGTATGAAACTCTTTACCGGAAATAATCCGACAGAATAAATTCTGCAATACACTCTGCATTGTCCAGTTCAAAGAATGGAACATTTTCCAGTACAGACAGTGCATCTCTTTCCTCTGCATCCAGGTTTGTGGCGATCGCCATCAGTTTTTCCGGATTGCAGACACTTTCTGCCGAATTTCCCTTACGGATAATTTCAATTTTCGGATAAGTACTGTATTTAAATCCTTCCAGTAAGATCAGATCTGCCTCCGGAAAAAATTCTGCCAGCTCTTTTTCGGAAATCTGCGGCTGCTGTTTTACCAGCATATATTTGCCTGCTGAAAAAACTGCTGTGCCGTAAGCTCCGGACTGAAGCTGACAGTATGTATCCGTTCCCGGTACGTCTGGCACGAAATCATGCCCGTCATGCTTCAGCACCGCCACTTTAAGGCCCTTGTCTTTAAAAATCTCCAAAAGCCTGCAGATCAGAGTTGTTTTCCCTGAATTCTTTACACCGCTGATTGCAAATATTCTTTTTCTTTCCACCTGTTTGCTGCTCCTCTCAAAGCAAAATCGCGCCCACTTTATCCCCTGCGTTCAGGCTTCTGCTTTCCTGATTTTCCATGGTTTTTGTATCAATCAGGCAATTGCAGCCGGCCATGGAACTGAGGACTCCGTTAGAGTGAAGACCATTGGGAAGATGAAATTTTCCATTTTCCAGATATGCCCGGATAAAGCGGCGGCCCTTGATTCCTTTTTCAAAGTTATCAGCCATAATGCCATTTACTTCTTTCAGACCGATTGATGGATCCTGCATCATTTTTTCCAGTGCAGGACGAATCAAAAGTTCTATGCTGACTGCAACACCAAAAGGATTTCCGGAGAGACTGATGATCGGAATCTCTCTTTCTGAAGCGCAATGATCTGTTGCAGTTATATCGGAAGTCTTTTTATATGCAGAAAACAGTGTAGGCATTCCCGGTTTCATCTTTACCCTCCAGAAAATCCGCTCTGCCCCCATCAGTCTCAGGGACTCATGCATAATGTCCTTCTTGCCTACAGATACACCTCCCGTAGTGATGATCATATCTGCCACTTTTGCTGCTTCTTTTAATTTCTCAGACATAACCGTCGGATCATCTTTGACTGCTTCCATATGGAAAGATTCGATTCCCAGTTCACGCAGTCTGGCAGACAGCATGGTCATATTGCTGTTGTAAATTTTTCCTTTCGGCAATGGAATTCCCGGTTCTACCACCTCATCTCCTGTAGTCAGAAGCACGATTCTCGGCTGACGGTAAACCGGCACTTTCGCCACTCCCATTCCGGCCAGAATTGCTGCCTCCACATATCCGATATGTGTTCCTTTTTTCAGAAGTGTAGTTCCTTTTTTGAAATCCTCTCCTGAGAAGCAATAATTACTCCATCGCTTCTGTTCACTGTAAACTTCTACCGTATCTTCTCCATAATCGGTATCCTCCTGATAAATACAGCAGTTGCAGCCATTGGGTATTGCAGCCCCTGTCATAATGCGCACTGCCTGTCCCTGCTGGATTTCTCTTTCCGAATACTGTCCGGCATCGATTTCTTCCATGACTTTCAGCCTCACCGGATGCTCTTTAGTGGCACCTGCAAGGTCCTCTGCCTTACACGTATAGCCATCTACCGGAGAGCGGTCAAAAGGAGGATTGTCAAACCCTGCCACCATATCCTGCGCTAGGACTCTTCCCCCTGCTTTATTCAGTTCTGTTTCTTCTGTCTCGTTTATTACAGGCGTATGCTGCAGAATCTGTTCCACTGCCTGTTCTACACTGATTCCCTCCACGCACTAATTCCTCCTCTTGTATATTACATTTTTTATAGTCTTTTCAATACCTTTATAACCACCGGGTCAATTGACGGATATATTAGTTTTACCTTTTGAACTCTATAGCAATTTCAGAGAATAATATCACTAAGATACTCCATTAGAGCCTTATTTTTCATAAACCAGATTGTCTTCAGTATTTCGGAAATTGCTATAACATCATAATATTCAGCCCACTGCTGAAGAATTACATATTTTTCATCTCTGTTGGAGAATGATTTCTCCTTCTCTCAGCCTCCCTGCCTCCAGAATCTGACAGAATACAAACCAGGGTTCCATGGGCGTGCATACCTTTTCTCCCTTATAAGCATCTGATGCAGGACCGCCCGCACCGATCCTGACTGCTTCCAGAAGTACATCTCCACAACGAAATCTGTTCCCCTCCGCAATACTGTTCCAGTCAATCCCTTCCACAAGGAGATTTTCTCCAAATCTGCCATATCTGAATTCTTCTTCGGACTGTTCGAAATATTCTTTTACCTTCTCATAAGGAAGAAGACTGACCTGCTTTCTTCCGCCCATTCCATAATGCACATCTCCCACAAGTCCCTGCAGATCAGCTTCGCATTCATGAATGTTCTGCGAGCAGGTCTTGCGTTCCTTACTGATGCATACACATAATATCTTCGCCATTTTCTGTCTCATCCTTCCTGATGTGTTACTGTTCACTCCGTTCACAGCAACACGCTTCGCGATGCACAGAATTTATGCTAATCGCATAAATTCGCGCGGTATGTCTCGGGTTTTCTGTGACCTTCGCTCACAAAAAACACCTCGCGGGATATTACCAGTGAACAGTAACCCTGATATCTCTTTATAAAACCATGTACTGCTGTTTTTCCTGCTTTCTCAGATCGCCCAGAATGCAATATTCACATTCTTTCCTGCATTCTGCAGATGCTCCACAAGTTCTTCTGCTACCTGTTCTTTCCTTTTTTCTGTGATTCCCAATTCCACGTTACTCTTATTGATAGCACCACCGAAGTAGAAATTAATATCCGTTGCCTGCTCAAACAGCATCACACCAAGCAATGCTGCCGCATCTTTTTTTCGTTTCAGCCTGTTAAAGGACAGCCTGTCCTCCATCCATTCTTCACAATATTCAAGTAAATGCTCAATCGTAAGAAATCCCTCTGTCACCAGCTCTGTACCTTCCAGCTTATAATAGGCAGGAACGTCTCCGCAGGCAGTTTCACTAAGAGAGATCAGCTCTTTATCCAAATACCTGGCAGCACACTGTGCAGTAGTTCCGCCGCAGATTACATGATATCCCTCTGAATCGAAAAAGGACTTCAGATATCGCTCATCATGTTCCTCCTTACTTGGCGGACCGATCATAAGGTTTACCACCTGTTTATGCCGCATCCGCAGAACAATGGCTGTAATATCATCATCCGTTTCATTCAGATTCAGATCCAGGCTGGCCTCTGCCAGATAGCCTGCCATCTCCTGTGCGCTCATCCCTTTATGGTACTTTGCCCTGCAGAAAGCCATTACATCATCTCTTCCCCAGCCGCCGTTGGTAGTTTTTCCCATTCCCGCATTGGTGACACCGTCGGACATAATGATCAGCATATCCTCATCTTTCAGTTCAAAACAGCTTTTATGGATTTCCTTCTCTTCGATCATACTTGTCTCCACCGGATAATCAAAGAGCTCGCCATCCCGGATCAGAATTGCATCCGGATTATCAAACTGATAAAGGCTTACCTGTTTCCCCTGAAAATTCAGCACTGTAAAGGTGGCATATGCCAGATTTCTCACACTGCACACAGGAAGCGTTTTTGCCACTGCACGCACTGCCTCATCCAGTTCCACCTGATTAATGATCATGGTACTGAGCATGGTCGCAGTCAGCGTGGAAAGGATATTCGCCTTTACTCCGCTCCCAAGTCCGTCAGAAAGCACCAGAACATGGTCTTCATCATTTTCTTCAATCTTATAGCAGTCCCCACAGAGAAATTCTTTCTTTTTATTCAGGCTCACATGACCAAAATCCATGCATAAGCCGTCAAATTCCACATTCAGTCCATGATGCTTATTTCTTTTCATTCTCTTCTTCACTCTCCAGAAGTATGGTATTTTTCAGTTTTTCTACTGCCACTTTGGTGTCCGCAGCAGTTTCTCCAAGAAGTCCGGCGATCTGCTGCACGATCTTCAGCTGTTCTTCTACCAGCTTATCTGCCATACGCGCAGCTTCAATCTGGGCATTATGAATCTGATCTTTATGCTTCCGCTCCTTTGTAATATCCTTCATAATGCAGAGAATCATTTTATTTTCTTTATCATTCGTCATTACGCGATCCAGATAACATTTCTGATCCTCCAGATAAATCTCATCCTGCATCAGATTCCGTTCAAAAGCCAGTATACTCGCCAGACTGTAATCATCCATGATCTCCGATACCGGTTTCCCGATCAGGCGCCGCTTTTTCGGCATATTGAACAATTTGGACGCCGCCTCATTCATCTGAATGATCTTCAGATTATAATCCACAGTTACCAGAAGTCCGGGCATGGCATTAAAGACTTTATTGGAGTAACTTTCCTGTTTTGCCCGCATATATGGAATACACATGGCAACCTCAGCCTTATTCTGGATAATGGCAATTGCCTTTTCCCTGCATGTGTTGTACCCGCAGGCACCGCAGTTTAATTCATCCTTTGGAGAAAATTTTCCCATTTCCGCCAGAGCATCCCTGATTTCTTCCTCTGAGACCTCTTCCTGTTCCTGTGCAGGACAGTAACCGAAATTCTTTCTCAATTCAAATCCCGGAAGTTCATAGTCTCCCTGCTCTCTGTGAAAATCTTTTCCAAAGGCTGCATTCTTCACTGCAAGAACATCTGCCAGATAATGTCCCTTCTTCATCTGGAAAGAAGGACCTGCCACACAGCCGCCGCTGCATGCATACATCTCAAGAAAGCAATTTTCAAAATCCTCCGGATGAAGTTCTTCCAGAACCTCCCTGCACTGCTCCATCCCACTTACAGAAAGCCTGCGGATTCCCTTTACAGCCCCAAGCAGGTCTGTTAAACCATCCGCAATGGCGATTTCTCTGGAACGGTAGGCAATCTGCTCAGGTTCTTTCTCAGTTATGGAAATCCCTTCTTTTTTCATCCATTGTGCCAGCTCTTCCAATGTGATCACATAATCCACTTCATTTCCTGAGTCTCTCAACTCTGACATAGCTGAAATACAGGGACTTACATAGACAATCTCTGCCTTCGGATATTTTTTTTTCAGATAACTGGCATGAAACTGCATCATAGAGGCAGACTGTACCAGATTTCCCAGAAGATGCGGATAGTGTTTCTTGACAAGCTGTACGATTACAGGGCAGGCAGAAGAGATCATTATTCCCGGCTCTTTCTGTTCCGCAAAAAGTGCTCTGTACTGCGAAATCATCAGGCTTGCACCTTCTGCTGCATCCGCTGCATCTGCAAATCCCAGCTTCTTCATCGCTTCCCTTATTCCATTGATACCGGTTACCCCAAAACGTGCCAGATATGCTGGATGAAGAGAGGCTATAACCTGCGTCTTATTCTCCATTGCATTGCAGATTGCAGGAATCATATTCTGCTCTTCCTTGGCATCCTGCGGGCAGACAAGGATACACTTCTCACAGTAAATACACTGACTTTCTATGATCCTGGCCTGATGATCATGAACACGTATCGCCTTGACCGGGCAGTTCCGAACACATTTGTAACAATTTTTACAACTGACTTTTTTAAACTGAAGGATTGACTGAAATCTCTGCATGCCTCGTACTCCTTATTATGTAACACTATATTTTTCACAAAAAATTATCTGTAACCGTTCCGTACTTTCACAGAATGATGTACTGCCGAATGATTATTTTTGCCTTTCCATAAAGGAATATGGAGCTGCCGCAAGGACAGCAGATCCATGTGCGACAGCCCCATATAATATTTACGATATCAGATCCGGAACTTTGTCTCCGATATTGTTTTATGCTTTCTCAATCTTAATTGCGCATACCTTATATTCAGGAATTCTTGCGTATTTGTCAAGTGCGGCGTTGGTCAGCCAGTTTGCATTTCCATCCGGGAAGTGGAATGGCATCCAGCTCTCACCCGGTGAGGTCTTTGTACCTACACGAGCGGTAGATTCAATGGATCCTCGTCTGGAAGAAACTCTGACTTTATCACCGTTTTTGATACCCAGCTTATCGGCATCTACGATGTTCATTTCGATAAATGACTTACCTTCTATCTCCATAAGCTCAGGTGTCTTTCCTGTCATGGCTCTTGTTGTGTAATGATACAGAATACGTCCTGTCATAAGGATGATCGGATATTCCTTATCCGGAAGTTCTGCTGACGGTACATATTTTGCAGGGTAGAACCAGCCAAGACCACGGGAGAATTTACCAACATGCATGATCGGTGTTCCCGGATGATCCTTGGAGGTACATGGCCACTGAAGTCCCTGTCCATGAACTTCTTCACTGTCAAGACGTTCATGGCTGATACCTGCGAAGCTCGGTGTCAGGGATGCGATCTCATCCATGATCTGAGCAGAAGTCAGATGTGGCTGCGGATATCCCATGCGGTTCATCAGATCAATAATAATATCTGTATCCAGTCTCATCTCTCCAGGTACTGTGACAGCCTTGCGGACTCTCTGTACGCGGCGCTCTGTATTGGTAAATGTACCCTCTTTCTCTGCATAGCTTACACCAGGAAGGATAACATCTGCATACTGAGCTGTCTCTGTCATGAAAAGTTCCTGAAGCACAAAGAAATCAAGACTCTTTAATGCTTTGATAATGTGTGTGGTATCCGGATCAGTAACTACCGGGTCCTCACCATAGATATACAGACCTTTGATCTCGCCTGTGATTGCTTTCGGGAATACATCAGTTGCATGAGTTCCGATATTCGGATCAAGTTTTACACCCCATGCTTTCTCGAATTTCTCACGAACTGCAGGATCAGTAACCTTCTGATATCCGGGATATACATTCGGCTGAGCACCCATATCGCAGGCACCCTGTACGTTATTCTGTCCACGAAGCGGGTTAACACCACAGCCTTCACGTCCAAGCTTGCCAACCATCATTGCCATATTGGACATGGACATAACGCCCTCTGTACCTGTGGAATGTTCGGTTACACCAAGGCAGTAGATGATTGGAGCGCGGTCTGCTTTTGCATACATGATCGCTGCTTTTCTCAGATCGTCTGCGTCAATGTGGCAGATTTCAGCTACCTTCTCAGGTGTGTAATCTTTTACGATTTCCTTTAATTCTTCAAAACCTTCGGTACGCTCTGCAATGAACTTGTCATCCTGAAGACCTTCAGAAAGGATCACATTCATGATGCCGTTTGCAAAAGCAACATTTGTACCAGGTTTCAGTTTCAGATGGATATCTGCTTTCTTAGCCAGACCAATATCACGAGGATCAACTACGATCAGCTTACAGCCTCTCTTGATAGCCTGACGGATCTGCATGCCGACTACAGGATGTGCTTCCTCAGGGTTGGAACCAACCAGCATGATCAGATCTGCATTCTTTGTGATATCCTCAATTGGGTTTGTCATGGCACCTGAGCCAAGAGTCATCGCAAGACCTGATACAGATGCGGAATGACATACACGTGCACAGTTGTCTGTATTGTTGGTGCCGAAGCAGCAGCGAACCATCTTCTGTACCATGTAAATATCTTCATTCGGTGATCTGGAACATGCAAAGCCTGCAAGAGAATCAGAGCCGTACTGTTTCCTGATCTCCATAAATTTGGAAGCAACAAGATCCAGCGCCTCATCCCATGTTGCACGTTCGAATTCACCTGTTTCTTTATTCTTGATCAGCGGATATTTAATACGCTCCGGTGACTGTACGAAATCGAAGCATCCGCTGCGGCCCTTAACACAGAGCAATCCTTTGTTGGATGGTCCGTTTACAGCTTCTGTATCTACGATCTTTCCGTCTTTTACAAGGAGATAATACTGGCAGCCTGTTGCACAGTGAGGACAGGTAGTCAGAACCTTCTTGTCAATCTGGTACGGCCGGTATTTCTTTCTGCGCTTCATGGTCAGTGCACCTGTCGGACAGGCCTGTACACAGTTACCGCAGGATTCACAGATACCTTCGTTCCATTTATGTTTGTAATGTGCACCGATCACTGACTGGAAACCACGATCCATAGTGTCGATGGCACCTCTTCCCACAATCTCCTTACATGTATTCACGCAGCGATGACAGAGAATACACAGGCTTGGATCATAGGTAAAGAATTTATTGGTATCATCTATCGGCATATCCTTCATTTCACCGGGATAGCTTGTCTCAGTCACACCATATTCAAAACAGTAGTCCTGTAATTTACAGTCACCGTTTGCCTCACAGGAGAAGCAGTGTACACGATGGTCAGAAAGAAGGAGGTCAAGGGTATCTTTACGATATGCAACTACCTTCTCTGACATTGTCTGTACTTCATCACCCTCTGAGCAGCGAAGTGTACATGCCGTATCAAATTTGGTTCTTCCATTGTTTGTTACTTCTACCACGCACAAACGACAGGAACCATCCGGCAATACATCTTCCAGATAGCAGAGTGTAGGAATCTCCACTCCGATCTGTCTGGCAGCCTGCAGAATGGTCGTACCTTTTTCCACTTCTGCAGGAATTCCATCTATTGTCAAATGAATCATCTTTTCACCCTCCTTAATTCACAGAAATTGCGCCGAATACACAATTTTCCAGACATGTTCCGCACTTAATACACTTGGAGGTATCAATGCTGTGAGGCTCTTTCTTATTGCCTGTGATCGCACCAACCGGACAGTTTCTCGCACACTTGGTACATCCTTTACATTTCTCGGGATCGATCACATAAGAACGCATTGCCTTACATACATGAGCCGCGCACTTTTTATCAACAATATGCTCTACATATTCATCTCTAAAGTTTCTTAATGTGGAAAGTACAGGAAGCGGTGCACTCTTTCCAAGTCCGCAGAGTGAACGGTCCTTGATGAAGTTTCCAAGATGCTCCAGTTTATCCAGATCCTCTACTTCACCCTTTCCGTCTACGATCCTCTCAAGGATTTCAAGCATACGCTTGGTGCCAATACGGCAGGGACCACATTTACCGCAGGATTCTCTCTGGGTGAAGCCCATAAAGAAACGTGCAACCTCTACCATACAGGTATGTTCATCCATAACTACCAGACCACCGGAACCAACGATCGCACCGTATTTCTTAACAGAGTCGAAATCAAGAGGTACATCCAAATGTTCTTCTGTCAGACATCCACCGGATGGTCCACCGATCTGAACAGCCTTAAACGCAGCACCGGATTTCAGTCCTCCGCCGATATCAAAAATGATTTCTCTTAAGGTTGTTCCCATCGGGACCTCGATCAGACCTGTATTCTCAATAGAACCTGTCAGTGAGAAAGTTTTTGTTCCAGGTGATCCCTCTGTACCGATACTTCTGTACCAGTCTGCACCTTTGAGAATGATCTCCGGAATATTTGCATAAGTTTCTACGTTATTCAGAACAGTAGGTTTCGCCCATAATCCCTGTTCAACTGTACGGGGCGGTTTTACACGGGGCATACCTCTGTTTCCTTCGATAGATGCAGTCAGGGCAGAACCTTCACCACATACGAAAGCACCTGCACCACGGTTGATATGCATATGGAAGGAGAATCCTGTTCCAAGGATGTCATCACCTAACAGTCCCACTTCTTCCAGAACTGCGATAGCGTGTTTCAGTCGTGCTACAGACTGAGGATACTCCGCACGTACATAAATATAACCATGCTGTGCTCTTACTGCGTAAGCTGCAAGCATCATACCCTCGATCAGACGGTAAGGATCACCTTCCATTACGGAACCATCCATAAATGCTCCCGGGTCACCCTCATCACCGTTACAAACCACATAATGAACAGGATCAGCCTGGCGTGCTACCTGAATCCATTTCTTACCTGCCGGGAAGCCGCCGCCACCACGTCCGCGAATACCGGATTTATCAACCTGATCAATAACCAGATCCGGATCCATCTCAAACATTGCTTTCTCCAGAGCCTGGAAACCGCCGCTTGCTATGTACTCATTCAGAGATTCTGCATCAAACTTACCACAGTTCTTCAGAACAATACGGGTCTGTTTCGCGATAAACGGAATATCTTCCGGTCCACGGCTTACTTTACCACCTTTCTGATAAAGCAGTCTCTCGATAGTCTCATTACCCTGAACACTCTTCTCAAAAATCTCCTGACAGTCTTCAATCTGAACCTTCGTATACTGGATCACATCGTCACCTTTCTGGATACGAACAAGTGGTCCAAGCTCACAGACACCCTGGCATCCTGTTTTCTTTACACCTACATGTGCATCTTTGTCATGAGGTCCAAACTCAATGGTAACTCCCGGAGCATCTTTGGCAATCTCCATGAATTTCTCATAGATTTTCTGAGAACCGGTTGCCACACATCCGGTACCTGAACAGACAAGAATACGACAGTCATAAGAATTAAGTTCTTTCACAGCTTCTTCTCTGATCTGCTCCAATACTTCCTTATTCTGGATCATCCCTGTTCGCCCCCTCTCAGTTTATCAATCAGCTCATCTGCCTTCTCCGGAGTCATTCTCGGATATACCTCTTCATTGACCATCATAGTCGGTGCAAGTCCGCAGGCACCAAGACAGGAAACTGTTTCCACAGTAAACATCATATCGTCTGTCGTCTTCTTTGTCTTTGACAGCCCCAGTTTCTTATAAAGTTCCTCCAGAACCGGTATTGATTTTCTTACATGACAGGCTGTTCCGTCACAGACCTTGATCACATATTTACCTTTCGCATCAAATGAGAAATTCTCATAGAATGTGGCAACACTGAACGCTTTCGCTTCTGTCACACCGATCTGCTCCGCAACATATGTAAGCAATTCTTCCGGGAGATATCTGTACACCCCCTGAATATCCTGCATGATCGGAATCAGTGATGCCGGCTTTTTACCATAGAAAGCAATGATCTCATCCGCTTTCTGATAAAATGACTGATCTAGCATTTCGCACCCTCCTTATACCTGTTTTTTTCTCTTTTTATTGCACTCTTTACATATTGTAACGTTAATTATATGCCTTTTTCGTCATTTTCACAAGCGCATTTATAGAAATTTTCTAATTTTTTATCATTTTCCTCTATAGATGTTTGTTTTGTTTGTCTAATTTTTATCAGCTTTGTTCAATACTAAACCATCTCAGATGTAAACCAAACTAAACTGAATCAAACTGAATAATTGTTACTGTTTACGCACCACTATCCCGAGACATACAAGCCAAAATTCCATTGCAGCAGACAATTTGGATGGCTACGTTACTGAGAACGGAGTAAACAGTAATGTACGTGGTGTGTGTACAATGTCAGGAATATTATGATTGTGCTATGATTCTGCCTGTGCTACACTGTCCATATGATATCAGTGACAAAAGATAAGTGTTCCGTTCTCACTGAAAATATCCGGATAAAGGAGGAGGTAAGTATGTTTTCTTTGAAAGAAAAAGAAGTGAATACAGGACGTCAGAGGGAACTTGATCTGGTAAAGGGTTTCCTGTTGATCATGATAGTATTTATACATTCATTTCAGACAATAGGTGGTGTCGCAGC
Organism: Blautia sp. ZXY-1-C6; assembly: GCF_056339875.1. NCBI lineage: Bacteria > Bacillati > Bacillota > Clostridia > Lachnospirales > Lachnospiraceae > Blautia > Blautia sp. ZXY-1-C6. Next base: position 3,567 of record NZ_JBWJVQ010000078.1, on the reverse strand, counting down.
AGCCGAATCAAATGTACATAAGATTCTGTTTGCGCTCTTCATGCCGACAGGTGCCTGCCTTTATCTGTTTACCATGGGATTCGGAAGTGCTTTCACACGCCATTCCCAGCCCAAAGATATGGTTAAAAACGGCATAAAGCTGTTATTCTATCAGGGATTAAGCAATTTATGCTATGCAGCTGTAATGACAATCAGTTTTAATATAAGAAATTCCATTACAGTTGAAGCTGCAGGCAGCAGAGAATTATATGACGCAAATCTTTATTCCATGCTTACATTCGTAAATATATTCTTTATAGCCGGTATGTGCTATCTGGTGCTTGCGGTCTACAGGAAATTAAATGTAAGCTTAAGGGGATATGTCATAAGTGCTGTAATAGTCGGAATCATATCACCATTTACAAAGTTGCTGGTTTCTGATGATCCGGCAATTAACTGGATCCTGGATATGACTTTCGGTGGAAAAGGTGAAACCAGCTTCTGCTTCTTCCCATATTTGAGTTATGTATTTCTTGGATATGTTTTTGGAAAAGTGCTCAGAAGAATCCCTGAAGATGAAAAAGGAAACTTTTATAAAGAAAGCGGGATCATATGTGGGATTACTGCGGCGGTATGGTTTATATGCTGCATTGTACTACATCCGGGCATTGAGGGATTCTTTAATTATATGATCGAACAATACAGAATCCCGGGGCTTGCAAAGGTACTCGGAAGTTTCTGCAGTATCATATTTGTGTTTGCAGCTGCATTTCGTATCATGCCAATGATGGAAAAATGGAAATTCGGATATAATAAACTGTGTTATTACTCAAAACAGATTTCAAAGATGTATGCCGTACATATCGGAGTTTACTGGACACTTGCCGGTTTTGCTGCTTTTTACGAATTTGGGGTAAAAGAATGCCTGATATTGTCAGTGGCAGCACTGATCGTGACTGATCTTCTTGTACATGGATACATCATAATTACAGATAAAATAAAAAACAGAAAATAGCAGAATGCTTTTTATCTGCACAAAAAAACAGACCACATTTTATGATCTTTGTTTCATAAAATGTGGTCTGACTGTTTCATGCGTTCTTTTTATTGAGCCTGGAAATAATATCCAACGCCCCATTTGGTGTGTACATACTTCGGTTCACTTGGATTGGTTTCAATCTTCTCACGGAGACGGCGGATATGTACATCCACAGTACGTACATCACCCGGATACTCATATCCCCATACAATGTTCAGCAGGTTCTCACGACTGTAAACCTTATTCGGATTAAATACCAAGAGCTCCAGTACATCAAATTCCTTTGCTGTCAGATTAATCTCTTTTCCTGCAATAAATACACGTCTGCCTTCACAGTCCATACGAAGATCGCCCACCTGAATGCTCTTTGCCTTTTCTTTCTCCTCGTGGTCGCTTCCCGCACGGCGCATGATCGCTTTGATACGTGCCTTAACTTCCAGGATATTGAACGGTTTGGTGATATAATCATCCGCACCATATTCAAGACCAAGGATCTTATCCATATCCTCGCCCTTAGCTGTCAGCATCACGATCGGCACATTGGAAAATTCGCGGATCTGCTGGCATACTTCCAGCCCGTCCATCTTCGGCAGCATCAGATCCAGAAGGATAATATCATATTTTTTATCTTTTGCTTTCTCTACTGCCTCTTCTCCATCATAAGCGCAGTCTACCTCCATACCATCCTGTTCCAGACTAAAACGGATTCCTTTTACGATCAGTTTCTCATCATCTACTACCAAAACTTTCCTGCTCATTCGGTTCTCCTTATCCTACTACTATCTCATCTTTTATCTTTGCAAAAGTACCTTCTTTGATACCCTGTACATTCATAATATCCTCTATCGCAGCAAATGGCCCGTTCTCTTCTCTGTAGGCAATGATCGCCTGTGCACGTGTTGCACCGATCCCCGTCAGCGTAGTAAGCTGAGCTTCATCTGCTGTATTTATGTTGATCCTGTTATCCTGCTGAACCTGAGCGGTCATCCCCGTGTTCTGTCCTGTCCCGGCACTTCCATTCATCTGTCCATCTGATGCCCCGAACATCTCTGCCGGATCCAGCCCCTGCCGCTCCATCTCTTCCTGTGTGAGAATATAGAGCTGCTGTCCGTCTGTCAGAACTCCTGCACGGTTTACACAGGTTAGAGCTGCCTCGGGAAGATATCCTCCCGCCGCCTCAATCGCCTGAAACACCCGGCTCCCGGCTGCCAGCTGAAAAACTCCCGGATTCGCAACTGCTCCGCAGACATCAACATAGATCATCGCCTGCTGCATTTCCTTATCAGAAACTGCTTCTGACCCATTATCTATATCAGCATCTGAAGTATGTTTCCCGGAATCACTTCCTGTCCCATTACCTGCATCTGAACCATCTGATTCTGCCTGTTTTTTCCGGGACTCTGCAGAACTGCCATCATCATTCTGTCGGTCTTCTGTATCAGCTTTCTTCTCAGCTGTATCTTTCTTCGACTTCTGTCCTGATGTTTTCTCTTCTGATGACTCCGCATCCACCTCTGCCTTTGCTTCCTGCAATCCATCTATCAGAAACTGTGCCTCTCTGCTCTTACATCCTGTCAGTCCTGTAAGAAACAAAGCTCCACACAATATCAGCGACACAGCATAACAACATCTGTTTTTTATTTTTATCATAAGGGTCCTCCTCTTATTTCTCAGAGTAAGAGTCCCCCTGTCCATAATGCCACCCTTATTGTAACGAAATCTTAATGATTTTACAATAGTAAACTCTTATTTTTGCCACTTAAATATAACAATTCCGGAAATCGCGATCAGCAATCCAAGGATTTTGCGCCATTCAAAGGGTTCTTTATCTACCCCAAACAATCCAAATAATTCAATTATATAAGCAACTGCCAGCTGCGAAATAACGATCAGCATTGCCGCCCTGGCAGGTCCAAGAGCTCCCATGCTCTGGATTACTGTAATTGTAATAAACGCTCCGATCACACCACCAAGGAGTGTATATTTATTGTCCACCTGCCAGAGCGCAGCCACACTTTCCCGTCCTGTGAAAAGCCAGGCAAGAACACAGACTGCAAAAGCCGACAGCTGCACCCAGCCGGTTGATACCCAGAGACTGGTCTGCTTTGTCACCTCCGTGTTAAAAACACCCTGAATACTCATCAGCGCCCCTGAAATCAATGCCACTATAAATCCCCACATAAATCTGCCCTCCTGGATAATATGATCATTCTGCTTACTCCGGTAATCATTTCTGTACCGAAAAGAGGTACTGCCGTTTAGCAGCACCTCTTGTTTTCTTTAGTATCAGTTTATTCAGTTACGAAAAAATCATACAGCAAATTTCTTCATTGTGGAATATGGACTGTAAACTCTGGACTTGTTCTTGGAGGTTCTATTCCAGGATCGCACTGTCACATACCAGGTACCTTTCTTTACGTTTGTAAAGGTTACAGTTACGGTATTTTTGCCTTCTGTACGTTTCACATATTTCTTAACCGGATACTTCTCTCCTGCGGAGGTCTTGTATTTGGTTCCGAGCAGAATCTCATAACCTGTGGCATTTTTAC
>NZ_JBWJVQ010000077.1:0-17228 GCF_056339875.1 Blautia sp. ZXY-1-C6 | reverse complement strand
TTCATGAAAAATATTCAATTTTATAAATTTAACAATATATCATACAGCAAAAAGGCAGCCTTTCGACTGCCCCAAATCACACATACACCACCTCTCTCACCACAACCGCCTCCGCACAAGCAATAATATTATTCATCTTCCCTACCCACAGCATCTGATTCTCAGCTTTTAACTGCTCTGTCACGTCTTGTTTCTCCTTCATCTTTTCCACAATCCTATCCAGCATCTCATGGCATTCCTCATCAATATCATGCAGATATTCATTCAACTTTCCTTCAAGCAACAGCTCCATATAATATCCATGTCTGAACTCCTTCAGATACTCACATCTCATATGTCCAAACTTTCCGATATTATAATTTGTTCCCTCTGGCAACTGTAAATCCGGATAATAAATATCATCCTCGCCCAGCACATAAGTAATACCGTTTTCTACAATAACTTTCTCCAATTTTTCCATAACTTTCATCCACCTTTCTGCGGTATTTCCTGCACCTCAACATCAATAATAGCCTCTGGCTCTTTTACAACCTTTCACATACGCTCTGATTCCGACATATACTGCCTGAACCAATAACAATAAAACAACAAGATTCAGTTTTACAAAAGCCTTTATCCAATCCCCAAAATACACAACTAAAGCTACACTTGTTACCGCCTCTCCAACGCTAATCACATCCCAACAATTCTCTCGATACACCTTCGTAACTTTCTTTTCTCCAATCACCATCAGTACACCTACAGCAACTGCCGCTCCAACAATTACAATAATAAACAGTAGCCAATGTGCAACAATCGCCATCGTCTCATTTGGTATCCTGTCTCCCGCCTGTGCCAACGCATTTCCTACATCGACAATCCATTTACCAGACTGGCAAATACCATTCCATACTGTATCAACAAATACAGTAAAATCACCTAAAAATGTTTCCGACCGTATTGCCGCAAATATTGTCGTCACAATTACATACCACCATAACACAACAATCATTGTATCAAATTCAACAGTCTTTGCCTTATACTTCTTTTCCAGTCCATTCCTTTGATGCTCATACCGTTCTTTCGCTTGCTGATACGCTCTACGGTCGCAATTCCGACACCTTTCGTAGAGTACCGGCTTTTCAACCGGTATCTCCACTTAGTCAGCCATGTGTTCAGCTTCACTCTCGGCTTTACATCCTCTGTATACAGCTTCCAGAATTTCCCAAATGTCATATCCAGATTGTTTTCCTGCCGAATCTTATAGTTCCGTTCATAATCAAGGGCTTCCCTCTTCGTTGCAAAGCCCCTTTTCTTTATCTGTTTATTTTCCCCGGTCCAGTCCTTACAATAGAATTTGACGAACCAGGTACCTGTCTTATTATCTTTATAAGCTGGCATATTCATCATCTCCTTTTCATTACACACGCAAAAACAGGTGCATAAGCCATACGAACTTTTGCACCTGCTGCGCTCATTCTCTTTATCTGTCAACATACTTCAAAACCTGTAGAAATACCGAAAGCTCCTACCAGCTCCCGATATTCCCTTAATATCAGCCTGCATCACTCATTCCATAGAATCGTTCTTCAAAATACTTTCTGTTTACTCTTCCACGAATTGCGATATAGCCTTTCTTTACCATTTCGTCATTCAGTTCCCGCATAAGCTTATATGCTACTGACTTGGAAATCCCAAGAATTCCCATGATATCTTCCACTTTTAAAAACTTTTCGTTCATGCCTTTCACCACCTTTCCTTAATAAAATGTTGTTTCGGCGTTTCTCCATACCAGTTCTGCTAATGTCACAACCAGCCTCATTACCTGAGATAATCTCCTGTAATACCGCCCGCTCCTGCTCGAGGTACTCGGTCCACTTAGGGGAGTGTCTACACTCGCTCGCTTCACATTTAATTCTATAAATGACTTTCATACGAAGGTCATGGCAAATGCCTGTTAGATTTCTGATACCGCTCATTCAGTTGTTTTTTAATACCGTATTGTATAGATAAACGAATTATGATTATTCTATACACTATGGTATTGAATTGTCAAGAACTTTTTCTAATATTTTCGTATAGAAAAACTTCCCTTTTTATTTTTTTCGTGTTATACTGTGTTCAAAAGTCCATACAGAACCACAAAATGGAGGTAACTACACTATGACAATAGGTGAAAGAATAAAGAAAATACGGGTGTTCCGTAAAATGACAATGGATGATCTAGGCGGTGCTCTTGGCTTTGAAGGAAAAAATATGTCAGTCCGTATATCACAATACGAAACTGGTGCACGTATTCCCGGCGAAGATATGATTTTGAAGCTCGCCGATGCACTGCACTGCAATTACAAAGCTATCTCTGATTATAGCCTTGGTGCTGCAGAGGATATTATAGAAACACTTTTCTGGCTTGAAGAAAGTGCAGCTTCACTTCCAGCAAGAGGAAAAGGTACCAGATTTCCTGAGTACACTGCTCCCGGCAATCTGATTCACTTAACTGCAATGACTCCGGCAAAGCCATCGGAAACAGCCAGACCAACTTATAACGAAGATGATTATGACTGTGCAGGTGCACCTGTTGCATTAACTTTTGAATATGGATTGGTAAATGATTTCCTTTCAGAATGGTGTGAAATGAAAACGAAATTAAATAACGGAGAGATTTCTCCAAATGAATATTTTGAGTGGAAAATAACATGGCCTCATGCTATGAATTAAGGAGATTTATTATGATTGAACAACTACTTGGTACAGCTCTTTTATGTTGCATTATTACAGCTTTCTTTTACTGCTTATTCTATAAAATAGCATGTAAATCTAATATTAATGATTTCGAAGCGGATTCCCCATATATAGGCGATTATGCATCTAGCATTATTGTTTTTCTAGCAATTTCTTCATTAACATTATTAATTGTCGTATATTTCTACATTACTATTTCACCAAAGCTACCTAAATTTCTGAATGATAGTGGTTTTACTTTTGCCTTTTTACAATTAGGAGCAGGTTTTTTTATACGACTACTACATAAAATTTTCTTCTTTACCATAGTCAAAATAACCAAATCAACTTCATATCACAAACTTACCTCTTCAGAAATATCTTGGACTTGGTTAATTCTTTGTTTTATTTATGGGATTGTTTTTCTTATTAACAAAGAATGTACTATTGCATTTACTTATTTTGTAATAGATATCAGCTATTTCTTTTGGCTTGATTCCAGTTGTTCATCAATTATTGAAAAATTATCAAGTATAAAAAAGCTATCTAAATCATATTGGTATGTTATCATCTTTATCGGATTAACCGCCTTTATAATATTAAGATACCATTCAAAAGCTCAAATATTTTTTGCCTTTATTGGATTGTTAATTGGAATAATTTTAAGCATCATAGCTATGCAATATTCTCTAAAAAGACATTGTAAAAAAATAGATGACCATTCTCATAGCAGCTCACTTTAGTACCATTTTAGTACCACAAGACAAAAAACAAGCTCGCAAATGCCCATTTTACTAGACTTTGCGAGCTTTTGAAAATTATTCAAACTCCTTTGCGGACTGCGTTTCATGACACGCAAAGGCTGTTATTAGAGGCTTATGCTTCGAACGTGTATTCTAATTTTGTGCTTTTCGCACCGCTTATGAAGAAATAAACTCCAAAATAACTCCATTTTACTCTTTATTATTTTGTTGTTCTTCTCTTGCGTACAGGAGATCCAATGCCTGACATACAACACCACTCATGCTCTGATAGTGTCTTTCTGCATACTCAACAAGTCTCTGTTTTTGTTCTGGAGTCACCCGTACTCGTATGTTTTCTTCTTTGCCATCTTTTGGTGTTTTTCTAGCCAAACATATCACTTCCCTTCCACAAGTACAGTTTACTACTGATTACTACAAAATGTCAATCTATTTTTGTTATTTATATATATATTCTCTTGGACTAATCTTGAGATATCTTGGACTAGTCTTGGACTAATTTATTTCTCACTCCTGTAGATCTTTATCTACAATCTCCCAGTAACCATTCTTTGGAGAGCCATGTCTTATAAGAATACCATACTCTTTTAACTTCTTAATATTGTTCTCTATATTTCGACTGGCAACACCGATTTTTTCAGCTAACTTAACCGCTGATAATTGATGATCTTCTGAAAGCAATTTTATAATCTTTTGCTGTGTATCGTTGAGGTCTGTTCTCCACGCTACTTCCGATGTTTCTCCGATGCTTCTCCGATGCTTCTCCGATGCTTCTCCGATGTTTTCTTTTTCATTTATCATCGGAAATGAATTACGAAACAGCTCTACCCGAAACATATTATCGAATTCCTGAAATTTCGGCTTCGGAAGTCCATACTCCTCTGCTGCATTAAGGATTCTTTTAATTCCGCTTCCCCATGCTTCTACGAGTCCCATCTGACTGAATATATTGGCAATTCCTTTATTCCGGATCTTAGAATGACCATTCATGATTTCCTCATAAGTCAATCCGTTATATAATCCGCCTGGAGAAGTCACTTCCAGTCTGTCATCATAAACTGCGACCTGAATACAGGATTCATCCAACAGGTTACGGTGACAATGGGCGTTAATGATCATTTCCCTGATTGCTTCCGGTGGTAGCTCATATTTCTCTTTTCGCACCAATCCGTCAATTGTTGCTCCAAGTCGAATATTTCTCAATACAAAATCTACTGCTTCTTCGATTTGTGTATAGATTGGTCCTGTAAATTCTCTCTTATCAAGAAATACTGCGCGATCTATTCCCTTGAATACCGCACATTGTGTTTTGGAGAATGAAAAATAATCTGATGTCAGCAACGCATAGGCATTCGTTGCCAGAAGCTGTCCCTCGCTCTGCTTCAAGATTTTCCAGTTTATCAGCTGCTCTTTCTTTACAGAATGTTCTGACATTCCTGCTTTCTTCCGGAACTTTTCGATATCCTGACAAAGTTTCTCTGTTGCTTCCTCTGAAACAGGATAACTCACACAAGTAAGCTCATCCCATGAGATTCTGGCTCCTTCCATTTCCAGTTCTTTTATCTTCTCCGGAAATGCCTGTCTTGATGTACCTGCTACACGGATATAAGTGCCATTATCTTTTCCCTTTGATTTTAGATAATATGGTCTATTCTTTCCTGCTTCTACTGATACAACAATAACTGTTTTCCCGTTTACCGTCTGCGGCTCAATATCAGGAATGATCTGTGGCACACAGGAATCAGAAACTGCATTGGCAATTCCATCCATCAGCTGAAACAACACATCATTTTCCACACCAACAATCTGGTGTGTTTTATCATCTACTCCAACAATCAGCTTGCCACCTTGTGTATTGGCAAAAGCTACGATTGTCTTCATGTACTTTTCACTTTTATCAGGTAAGGATACCTTGTACTCAATATTTTTCGATTCCCCGGAAAACATAGTATCTTCTACCATTCTTTCACTCCTACTCTTCTAAGCTGTATCATCAGCTGTGTTATTTCTCCAGCTTCAACATAAATTTATCCGAATCATTAACAATATTATACGTTTCATCACTGTCCTCCGGCAAGTAAGAAAATGAAAACATCTGCTTTCCTTTCTCTGCCTGTCGCTTTGATGAATATACCGTCACATATAACGCATTCGGAATCGACTGATCGTAGCTGAACCGCACACTTTTAAATGAATTTTCTCTGCAACGTTTCACGATTTCTTCTGCACATACTTTCTGGTCCGCTACATACAGTTTATTTACCACTACCGTCAACCGTTCTTCATGGTAATTGTCCGCTGTCATTGCATAGGAACCATACACATCCATATCACGCCCATATTGCAAATATCCAAGACAACCGCTTATAACCATTATTATACCGATTATCAGACTGATAAACCACCTTTTTTTCATCTTCTCGCTCCTTTATACCCCTGTATTATAATACAAGTGTATGACAGCACAGCTTATTTTTCAATACAGTTGTATTTATAATTTTAGGAAAAGACGAGGTGCCGTTATGATTGTATATGAATGATGTATCTTATAAAGAATGGCTGTCTTTTCTCCAATGAACAGGCAGCCATTTCTCCTGTAATTCTTTAATACAAGTCTCCCACATATCCATCTGCTTCCAGATGCATATAGCACTCATCCACCTTCTCTGATTCCAGAATCCGCAAAACGTGTTCCATACCTGTAGCAAGTTCTTTTGTTTTTAACTCTTCCAGCGGAATCCAATAAACTCTTCCTTCCTCATAACTCTTTAATTCTCCGGTAAACTTATCCGCTTTATACAAGGTAATAACATAGTGCACTCCGCTCTTATGCCAATGATATAATCCTCCAAGCTTCGGTGCTTCAACCGTAAGTCCTGTTTCTTCCCAGACTTCCCGAATCATAGATTTCTGAAAAATCTCATTTGCTTCTACGTGACCGCCTGGAAAAGTTGTACCGGTATAGCTATCATTTACTTTATCCAGAGCCAGTACATTCCCTTTATGATCCTGAATCATACACATATTCATAAAACAGACCTTCTCAATCCGACTCTCTTCTTTTTCATTCAGAGATTTTCTGACACGTTTGTTGATATCCGATCGTTTGGATTTATAATGCTTGAAGACCTCTCCATACGGAATCCAGATTTCTGCATCTTCAATTTTTTCATAAACAGAATCCACCACTTCTTCCAGATGTTTGTCACTCGGAAAAGTACATTTTTTCATATAATAATCTCTGGTTGCCTGAAACATCCATTCCGCAATCTTTTCTTTCTGCTTCATTTTTAACTGGGAATACTTCTTATTCGTTTGCAGTAATCTCCCATCTATCATCTTATGGTTTTTCCGTGACATCGGTTTGACCTCTTTTCTTCTTTTTCATTCAGATTTTACTATACCACAGAATCATGCTTGCGTCATACTTCAGAGCTTCGATGTCCTCTTTTTCTTCTCTCAGTACCTTATTTATAGAGGGATTCTTTTTTAAGGACTCTCTTCCGGAGGCTGTGCCACCGGTAAATAGCAAGGACAGGAAGTGTATATACACTTCCGAAAAACCAGCAATTTAGGGAACCCTGCCCTAAATTAAAAGCCCAGAAGTCACTACTTCGAAGAACCAAAGAAAGGAGAATCTGCCTATGGCAAAGAGAAAAAGAAATATACAGATTTTGTTTTGTGTTTCCCCCGAAGAAAAGAAGCTTATCCGTAGAAAGATGATTGAATCAAAGACCAAAAACATGGGAGCTTACGGTGTATTGTTCATATTCTGTTTTCGGGAATCTTTATGAAATCTTCAAAATTGCCCGGTATGCTATCCGTAAAATCAAAGAAAGGACTTGATTATATGGATATGATTTTGAAAACGACTGACCTCTGCAAAAATTTCAAGGGGCAAATGGCGGTAAACAATGTGTCACTGAACATCCGGCGCAACTCGGTTTATGGTCTGCTGGGGCCGAATGGGGCTGGCAAATCCACGATCTTAAAAATGCTCACCGGCATTTTGCGCCCCACATCGGGAAGCATCGAGTTTGACGGCCACCCGTGGAAGCGGAATGATCTGGAGCATATCGGTGCTTTGATTGAGATGCCCCCGCTTTACGAAAATCTGACTGCATACGAAAATCTCAAAGTCAGAACTACATTGCTCGGCCTGGACGATGCACGAATTAACGAGGTATTGCAAATTGTCCAGCTCACGAATACCGGCAAGAAACGGGCCGGGCAGTTTTCTCTTGGTATGAAGCAGCGGCTTGGTATTGCTATTGCATTGCTGAACAGTCCCCAGCTTTTGATTCTGGATGAACCGACTAACGGCCTTGACCCTTTAGGGATTGAGGAACTTCGAGAGTTAATTCGCTCTTTTCCCTGCAAAGGGATTACAGTTATTTTGTCCAGCCATATTCTGTCAGAAGTCCAGCAGATTGCAGATCATGTGGGTATCATTGCTGGCGGTGTCCTTGGATATGAGGGAGAGCTTCGCGCCGGTGAAGATTTGGAACAACTCTTTATGGATGTTGTTCGCAGAAATGGTAAGGAGGGATATTAAATGGAGATGGCATATATTCAGGCAGAGAACCTAAAGCATAAGAGAACTTTCACAAAAACGCTGATCGTTCTGGCCCCGTTTGTAACTGCGCTTATGAACTTTTTTGCCCCTCTTTGGTTCCAGCTCAATTCTTATAATTGGTGGTATATCCTGCTTTATCCTGGATTCCTTACGCTCACCTGTGCCTTGATTGAACAGCGGGATAATGGCAAACTAAAATATCGTGCCGTTGCTTCATTGCCTGTTTCGCAGAACAAAGTCTGGAAAGCAAAAATTGGAGTGGCCGGTATTTACTCCTGTGTGGGGAATTTCATTTTCCTGGCGCTAAATCTGTTGGGCGGTTTTGCAATATTAGTTATCAACGAAATTCCCCTGACAATCGGAATTTGGCAGGCTGCGGCCGGAACAGCTTGTATTGTCATTGCAAGCCTATGGGAAGTTCCGCTGTGCTTATGGTTATCAAAAAAAGTTGGTATCTTTGTCACGGTTATTCTTAATGCCGGACTTGGAAGCGTTTTAGGGATTTTCACGGCTACAACCTCTTTGTGGATGATCTGCCCGTATAGCTGGGTGCCGCATCTTATGATTTCCGTGTTAGGTATTTTTCCTAATGGTGAGCCGGTTGCAGATCAGAGTACGGCAATGGCATTTTGGATGATTATACTTGTATTGGTCATTTCGCTGGCCTGGTTTGCGGCGCTGTCATTTTTAACTGCAAGATGGTTTGAGAAAAAAGAGGTGGGGTAACTATGGTATCTGTGGTTCGCTGCTGGAAAGCAGAATATCAGAAGTGTAAACATAGCATTTTGCTCTATATGCACAGCATGATTCCGATTATATGTGCGGCGATTTTTGCGGGTTACTATCATATATCCAGATGGGAACTGGCAACCAAAATCAGTGCCTATCTGGAAGTGCTGGCCGTTGCGTTCCCGTTTCTGATCGGCATTATTGTGGGCCTGGTTGTTCAGATCGAAAATCAGGCCGGGCATTATCAGCTTTTGTTGGGAACAATCCCATCTCGCATGGCAACGTATATTGGTAAACTTGGTTTTCTGATGATCTGTGCTTTTGGCGCAACATTTTTAGCGTTAGGAACATTCGCTGCACTATATAGGGATGCTCCGGCAAGCCTTTACCTGAAAGCAGGGATTCTATTGTTGATTACCATGCTTCCCATTTACCTGATTCATTTGTTTGTGGGAATGAGCTTCGGAAAAGGTGCATCTATGGGATTGGGAATTGCAGGGAGTTTAATAGCTGCCCTTATGATAACAGGGCTTGGTGACGCTACATGGAAATATATTCCCTGGGCCTGGGGCGTTCGTGCTATGGATTACACTGTGCTTGCATGGGATAGCCCCCAACTGTATGCACAGGTAAAAACCGATTTTTTCAGCGGTATGATTATTTCTGTATGCTGCACTGTTTGTCTGCTGATTGCCAGTTTGGTTTGGTTTCATGGTTGGGAGGGAGGTAAAAACAGTGAATAAAAAGTGCCTGTTTGCCGTGGTAATTGTGCTTGTAAGTCTTATATGCTTATCGGCCTGCGGTGCGCTCCGCGATACCGCCGATAAAAATAAGGCGTTAAATGAATCTCTGCCGTATTATGAGCTGAACGCCGCAAACTATGATGAAATTTCATATAACGGCCTGACATATACCATAACGGATGAATGTCTTGAAATGTCAGAACTGCAAGAAGAAATCGGGCAGGTATCGAAACGCTTCAAAAATGTGGCGGGGGAAGATTTCAGTTTCGGCTACGTTTACAGTATTGTGGATGTGGATATAAGCAATGCCGTAGCTGTAAATATCAACAATGAATATCGGAAAGCTGACATTAAAAATAATGATGAGTAACCTCGACAATGTGGTATAATGGGGCGGGAGGTGATTTTTTGACCCACTTACTTGTAGTTGACGATGAAGTTTCTATCTTGGAATTGATTAAGAACAGTTTGGGGAAAGATGGATATTTGATAACAGTCTGTCAAAATGCGGATGATGTAGACATCAAAAAGCTGCATTTCTATGACCTCATTCTTTTGGATGTGATGATGCCTGGCACAGACGGGTTTGAGTTTTGCAAACAGATCAGGAATATGGTAGACTGCCCGATTCTCTTTCTGACCGCAAAGACATTAGAGGAAGATATATTGTTTGGATTGGGCATCGGTGCGGATGATTATATTACGAAACCTTTTCGTATTCAGGAGCTTCGCGCCCGTGTCGCGGCACATTTACGCAGAGAAAAAAGGGAGCATCACAGCACACTTTCATTTGAGCCTGATATAAGATTTGACCTTTCCGCAAAGGTACTGTATGTTTCAGAACAGCCGGTTCCCCTTACCAAAAGCGAGTATTCAATCTGTGAATACCTTGCGAAAAACCGGGGACAGGTTTTTACAAAAGAACAAATCTATGAAGCCGTTTTCGGGTTTGATGGAATAGGCGATAACTCTACGATCTCAACGCATATAAAAAATATTCGTACGAAATTGGAGCATTTCAAAATAAGTCCGATCAGCACCGTATGGGGGATAGGATATAAATGGGAGTGAAAAAGAAACCTACATTGAAAATATTGTTTCGCCAGTTTGCTATCTCCCTCATTGTCATGCTGGTAGCGGCAATTATTGTCCCTTCTGGTTTGGAGGGACTTGCTGTAAATGCTGGATTAGCTACAAGAGCAAATCTAAGTGAATTGCAGGTAAAAGAGATCATTCCAACGCTGACGATTGCCCCGGATATTACAAAGGTTGTGATTCCACAGGGATGCGGCTACTTAATTCTGGACAAGAACTTTAATGAGCTTTACAGCAATATGGACGATGATGAAAAAGAAATTGCCCTGCTGTACGCAAAGGGAGAATATATTGAATATGCTACGGGGAGGCAGTTTGCACTTGTTGTCCGGGAAAACGAATTTTGCGTTTTAAGGTATTATATTGGTTCTCAATTTACAGTGTCATGGCTACCGGAATATTTTCCATCTCCTGACACGCTTGTGTTTATCCTGATGGCTGTAAATTCGCTGCTGGTCATTATCATACTGACCGCCAGATTTGCTAAGAACCTGCGTACACAACTGACCCCGCTTTTTGAAGCAACTGCGGAGGTTTCAAAGCAAAACCTTGATTTTGAAGTAGGACACGCCAAAATCAAAGAGTTTGAAGATGTCCTTGCATCTTTTTCAGATATGAAAGATAATCTGAAAATTTCGTTAGAACGGCAATGGAAAACCGAACAGACACAGAAAGAGCAAATCGCCGCGCTTGCCCATGATTTGAAAACGCCTCTGACGGTTATTCAAGGAAATGCTGATTTACTCACAGAAACAAATCTTGATGATGAGCAACGATTATACGCTGGTTACGTCGTGGAAAGCTCCGGCCAGATGCAGTCATATATTCAAACCCTGATTGATATATCACGGGCGGCGGTTGGTTATCAGCTCCATATTGAAAGTATAGACTTGCCAGCGTTCATGCAGCACTTGTTCGGTTATATGGAATCACTATGCCGGACAAAAGAAATCCGGCTGCAAATGAATACTGTTTCACTCCCTCAAATGCTGAAATTTGATAGGGTGCTGATAGAACGTGCTATTATGAATGTTATCAGTAATGGGCTGGACTACTCCCCGCAAGGCGGAACGCTTTATGTGGATGTTCAGAGTAACAACGGTTTCGTGGAAATTTCAGTCACAGACGAGGGAACGGGGTTTTCTAAAGAGGCATTATGCCACGCACAGGAACGGTTCTATATGGGCGATCAAAGCCGCAATTCAAAGTTACACTTTGGTATGGGTCTATATATTACAAATTCGATTATGGAACAACATAATGGTCAGCTTATTTTAGAAAATTCAAAAGAAACCGGCGGCGCAAAGGTTACTATGAAACTTCCTTGCTGATTTTCCGATAGTGTAATGGACGTCTTTTATGTCCGTCCATTTTTCAAATCTTTATGGAATCTTCAAAAATTCCTCTTATCATGTATCTAAAGAAAAAACATCTGCCCAGCGGCAGAAAAGAAAAAAAACGCTGCTGGGCAGACCCATTTTCACGCTTAATTTATATTCACTGGTGGCGGTTTTGAGAAATCAAGGCCGCTGCTTTCTTTCTGTCATTCCCAGCAGTTAAAGGCATGGCGGCCCACGGGAGGACGCCGCCATGCTGTTTTACTATCATTATAATCTAATCCACTTCTACCGCTTAAAAAAAGCCTTGCCCCGCCACGGGAATATTCCGGCTATGAGTATGAACTATACCATGTAAGAAAACAACAAAACGCTTCAAATCGTCGCCCGGTAGGTTTACGACCTGCCGGGCGATTTTTGTCGATTTTCGCGGATTGTCATTTCCGGCAAAAAATCAGATGGAAAAGGAGGCGGTCAGCAGACCAGGGCCAGCATAGGCCCCTGACAACGGACAGGATCATCCTGCTCACTCCCCACGGAAAGGGGGTACTTTCCAGTTCTTTCCTTCTTTGTAAACACCCATTGTTAATCCTCAACCTTCATTCCGTAAATCTTTTCTGCCAAAAATTTGGTAGAGATTTTTCCAGCTACTACAATATAGCCTTTTGCTTTCAACTCCTTGTTGTACTCTCGCATCAAATTGTAGGCATACGCTTTAGAAACACCAAGAATTGCACACACATCATCCACATCCATATACATTTTTTCCTGCACTATACTCATATCGCTTTATCCTCCTTCAAATATTGCTCAACATGTTCCAGACCATAGATCTTGTCCTCTACATAGCGGGTTGGCACCCGACCGAGAATCACATAATAGTTCTTGCTTGCCAGATCGGCATTCATTCTTTCCACCACCCGGTAAGCAAACGAAACTGATAATCCAAAGAGTTCTGCAATGTCTTCCACTGATAAATACATTTTTCTCTTACGCATGAAACCATTCCTTTCCCTCTTCCTGTGGAATCTCACAAGTATCTTCCACACCGTAGAAACGCTTCACAAAATACTTTGTCGGAACTTTTCCTCTAAGCGTCAGGTAGCCCTGTTCTTCCAGTTCCTTGTTCAGATTTCCGATGATCTCATAAGCCGATGTCTGTTTTACTTCCAGAAGTTCACATATATCGGCTACCTTTAAAAATAATTTGTTCTGCATAATCAGTACCTCCTGTGTTTTGAATATTTATCTCTTCATATACTCTGTACTGGCAGATACAAAATCGGACATCATTTTCCGAAATTTATCAAATTTTCTTGTTTTTTAATTCTCCATCAGTGTGATTACTGTGTCATGGAGTTTAAGCTCATCGAAAATAAAGAACCTTTCTGTGGTATCTGTTTTCTAAATGCAGGCAACAAAAAAACAGTCTGCCTTGACGAAAATCACTTCAATCAAAACAAACTGTTCTTCATATTTACTCTAATTTTATTTTATGAGAATAACTGATTTCACGAAATTTGCAGGTGAATCTGGAATATAAACAAGAGAAAAAAATAATTTTTAAACTCCATTTGCACTCCATTTGGTCTTTTCGACATCCCGCAAAGCCTTTATTTATGGGCTTTTCCGCGATTTTTCAAGCTACTCAAGCTCGATTTCAGAAACTATATACTGTGTCTAACCAAGTTTTATGTTACTATATTTTGTATAATCATTCTTGATATTCTATGTATTCTTCATTATTTTATGATTTTTTGCAAGCATTTTGCAACCACCACAAGTTTCGTCATTCTCAAAATGCCATTGTTTACAATTTATAAAAATATCTTTTAGCATCTGCCATTGTATTTACCATAAAATCTTCATCATTCAGTGCCGATGTAATAAGACTCTTAGTACATGGAATATGCAATGTAGCTACAGAAGACATATTATCACGAAAAGCCGGCAACTTATCCCACAAATCTTTAATCTGCTTCTTGAAATTTCCATTACTATCAACTATATCTGACTTCTTGTCGTAATCTGGATAAATTACAATTACCGGTAAACCTTTTGTACTTATTCCGTAATTCATTTCCTCCCTCAATGCACGACTATTGGCAGTAATGGAACTTAAAAATAAAATAATGTTCTTAGAATTGTCAAGTCTTGTATGAAGTCTAGGCTTAAGAGTCTTTTCCCAATCACTACCATCTCGCACATTATATGTCTTATCATGTGCATCATTAAAGGGAAAACTATTATCCTCTCCTCTCCACATTCTTAGCATATTGTAGTAAACAAAATCATGTGTTGAATTTGCCCCTAAATTACTTTCACTAAATGGTTCCGAAACATAAAACGCACTATAATTTGCATTTCGATATGACATATTAAATTCCTCCTTTACTATATGTCTAATGTTACTTTATCTTTATCTCCTTTATATATAACAACATCAACTTCTCCATGTATTTTATCTCCATACAATTGAAATAACGATGTTATTACTCTCAGTGAATCATTATGTGACAATCCTGCTCTCGAAAGGTTTGTTCCCATCAATGGAATTACCAATCTATGCCCTTGACCATGTTGATCGTAAAAATTAAGAAGTGATTTTATGCACATTTCTAAATCATCGACAGAAGTATGAGCGATATTATCTTTATCGTATTCCGAAATTGCAAGTAACAAAAAGGTACTATTGTTATTTCCCCTAATCATCGCCACTGTGCCTAACTCATATACTTCTCTTTTCCCACGTTCCTTATCTTCGTCAGCAATAATACTTTTGGGCACTAAATTTTGCATTTCCAAGCAATTATGTATCTTGTTGTCTATTTCTTCTATAGTAAATCCCTTATTAACCATTGTTTTTATCCATCTTCCATGTAGCGAATTAGGTGATACCAATGGCTTTGAACATGTTGATATATCTTCATCTACAATAGTGTCAAAACATGAATTAACCGGAATTACAAATAACTTTTCTTCCTTGTTCCTTTTGTCAAACCCATCTTTCATAATATCAGAATAACATACTTTTATTTTCCCAGATGGACTTTCCCAAATTGTCTTTGTTCTCTTAAAAATACACGTCCATAGAATTGCAAGTATGAGCGCAAGCACACATAATAATATTATTATCACACATTTATATTGTGTTGACGTAATGCGTATATCATCCCAAGTCCAAAACAAAAAGAAAAGCGATAATATACTTGCAAATGTACCAATATACTTAATCCACGTTTTACCTATGAACTCCAAATTTTGTTTTATCACATTTACTTTGTTCATAATATAACTTTTGTACTCTCCTTATACTACTCTATTTGTTCATTAATCTTCTCAATCCACCCACTATCATCACTCTCAAACAGCTTTATGAACTTTCCAAAATTACTGCTACCAGTAACAGAATCATCCGAATCCAAATCTTTCACTCGTCGACTCATATCTTTGTAATTCTCTACAGTAACATACTTCATAACCTCATTGATCTGGTCTGCCCTTCCTTTGTAATTCTCTACTCCGGTATATTTCTTTATCAAAGGAACATTCACCGGTTTTGCAGGAGATTTCAAATTTTCGTCGGTCCAATGCTTGGATATTATCTGCATCGTACAGGGATTACCAAACATAATCACTTCATCTGCAGCATTATCCACACCATGAAACACATTAATCTTACGCTTAATGTCCTCATACTGCTCATGAGGTTTCTTTTCAGTATCACAGAACACAAGCACCAGTTCGTCTGCTCCATTTTGATACCTATCCTGATATCTCGCCGGGATATTTCCATTGCCACCGGCATTAACTAGTGAAACTTCATATTGCTCGTTCCACACATTCAAATCTTTCAAGCGCTTAAGATACTCATATTCTTCATTACCTTCACAGATAATGCAAATTTTATGCTTATCAAAGAACTTAGGGAGCTTATTTGGCATCGGCATCATCCCCCTTTACACCGCCTTTAATGCTAAGCAAAGAGTTGATCAGTTCTGGATCAGGCAAAGCGCCAAGTGCACCTTTCCGATATTTTTCCATAACATCTGTCGTATCTCGTACGCCCTGCTGTGCAGTAAAATCAGCAAGAGAATATACATACACACCTTCTTCATCCTTATGAACAAACCAAATCTGCTCCTTTCGGAACATTCTCTTGCAATCCATAAGATTTATATCATGTACTGTAAATATCATCTGTGCACTTGTATTCAATTCATTATTAAACATAGCAACAATTGCCCTGGTAAGCTTAAAATGAATACTGCTATCCAACTCATCCACGACTAAAATCCTGCCTTGTTCAAGTGCTTCAATTACATAGCTGGCAATAGCTGCAATCTTCTTTGTTCCTGTGGAGTCAAACATCATACTTGGCACATGGACTCCCTTATAAGTAGAAACCAATCTGATTTGATCCATAATGTTCTCTGGAATATCAAGCACTTTCTCATCTGGCTTCTCGTCACCTTCACCAGTTTTCAGCTGTATCTTATCCATATCCACATATTCAAAATTATCCATATATAAGTCAGCATTTTTTATGAACTCAACAACCTTTTGCTGTAACTGATTCTTATTCTTCATAAGTTCAATCGTGTGCTGCATAGGTATGTTATTCATATTGATGATATCAATTTTTTCTGCAAATCCGACAAGAATCTGCTTCATCTCATTGATATGTTCGAATTTACTTGTATCTACCACATAGCATAGCAAATTATTCTTCGATACAACTGAAATCATATTCTGAACAGATTCATCAATACACTCATATATTTCACTAACAGTATCTTTTTTTAACCAACAAACTTCCTTTTCGTTGTTGTACTGATCTTTAAATATCTCCGAAAATGACTCATATATATATTCTTCTTTTTCTGCGTCGTACTTAAAATCATAAGAGAACTTTCTTCCAGATGCCATAAATGTAACACCTAACTCGCATACATCACTATCAGTAAAAATATTCGGCATCAGTCCATTCTTCTTATTTAAAAGTACATTTCTTATTGCCCTAATGCACTTGATTAGACATGTTTTACCGGCATTGTTTGGTCCATATATTCCTATCGTTTTAAGGACATTAAAATTATTCTCTTTGTGAACATTTGCTCCAAATTTTTTATTTCGCATATCTGCTTTCATTGAAAATATAATATCATCCTCAAATGCATAACAGTTTTTTGCTCTTACCTCTATAATCATGGCTCATTCCTCCAAGTCACTTTTTCTATTTACTTATCATTATTATATCATCAAATATTTTTTATGCAACTTTTTT
>NZ_JBWJVQ010000076.1:0-1082 GCF_056339875.1 Blautia sp. ZXY-1-C6 | reverse complement strand
GCAATGGGGATAATGCAAAGCCAGCCAATAAACGTTACGGGAATGTACGGCACAATTCTGCTGCATGAGGACGCAGGCGGCTATGTGTTGGTGGCTGTCATTTCCTTTACTGCGGCAGTCGTGATTACCGCATTATGTATCAAATTCAAAAAAAGAGGATAAAAGAGTCAAGATGCAGAAGATCATGTATAAAGAAAGGAAAGGTGGAAAGTATGAGGAAAAAGTTATTAGCCGGGATTCTGGCACTTGCATTGTGTTCTACAAATATGCCCCCCAGACCATATTTGCGGAAGAATTTACTTCCGGAAATCAGGATGTAGTGTCTGAGGAAGAAACTCCGGAGATTTTTACCAATGAAGAGCAGGAAGCGGCAGGAGAGACAGATGAGGAACTGTCTGTATTCAGTTCAGAAGAGGTTCCTGAATTTAATGATGCCCCCGATGAGGCAATGGCTGCTGCGGAAAATGCACAGATTAAACCAATTGATTTAATTAATGATATTGCGGGCGGAGTTTATACTATAACTTCGGCAGGAGATTACAAATTCACATGCAGTAACCAGGAAACGGCAAATAGAATTGTGGTTGATGGAACGAATACTTCAGAGCAAGACAACATCAACATTTATCTTGATAACGTAAATATCAAAACATCTGCTGGTCCGGCATTGCAAATAAAGGGAGAGGTGAAGGCTGCAGTCACTATCCATTTAACAGGCACAAATAGTCTTATAACAAAGAATAACCACTATGCCGGTTTACAGAAAGATAACAAAGCTCAGCTTATAATAAAAACCAATGATTCAGACGCTACTGCAGGAATCTTAAATGCTCGTAGTATCGATGGGGATAGCGCCGGAATTGGTGGCGGCTATATCGGCTCCGGCTCTTGCAGTAATATTTTTATTGATAGTTGTTCTGTAATTGCTAGTTCTAAGTATGGTGCTGGAATTGGTGGCAGCAAGGGACGCGCTGGCAGTGATATTACCATTAATAATAGTTCTGTAACTGCTAGTTCTACGGATGGTGCCGGAATTGGTGGCGGCGGTTACGGCGGCAGTGGCAGTGATATTACCATTAAGA
>NZ_JBWJVQ010000075.1:0-2311 GCF_056339875.1 Blautia sp. ZXY-1-C6 | reverse complement strand
ATTTTGTGTAAGTAACAGTCACTGTGTTTCCTTTTACAGTGATATCCCTGATCTTTGGCTGCTGTGGTGTGACAACTGTGATCTTGATCTTTTTAACCTTTGTCCAGGAACCATAGACCTTATTGCCCTGTGCATCCAGAACCCAGCTTCGGGCTGCCACATACCAGGTACCTTTTGAAAGATATCTGAAGGATGCCTGCGGCTTGCCGGTTGAGGAAACTGTTTTGCTGAATTTACCTGTCTGGAGCATATCCGATTTCCTGCTGATCACGAAGTCATAACCCTGAGCACCGGCACATCCTTTGGCAAGTTTGACAGTAAGCTTGTTTCTGTCAATGGAGTGGCTGGAAATCTTTGTGTCGGCAGGTCGCAGGTATGCACCGTTTTCATCTGTGATACTTCCGTCTGTGTGAATAACTCTGCCATTGAGAGATTCTGTACCAAATGCTATGAAATAATCCTGTCCTTTGGAAAGGGTAAAGTCAGCATATGGAATACTGCGCTCAAATGCACCGCCTACAGTTACAGTCTGGATACACTGCAGAACCCCATTCTCAACATCATACCAGAACAGATTTGCCATAAGTCCTGCACAGGAGGCATCTGCTTTTACAGAAAGCACAGCCGGAAAATCAAAAGTTCCGTTTCTTCCAAGATGGAAACCGAAATCATTCTGGTTTGTGGAAATCAGGCTGTATAATGCTGCCGGGATATATTCTGCTGTGTTTGTAACAGAAAGATCGGTATCTGCAGGTGTTTCTGCTGTAATGGAAGTACCGTTAATCTTCCAGATGAAACCATTCTCCATATCAAGATTCAGGGAAATATCTTTTCCTTTTATCCCGGATAAAACGGAAGCAGGAAGTGTCCTGGCACCATTCATGATAATGGAGATGGTATCTTTTTCTTTGGATGTCTTGATCAGATCATTGACAGTATCCCAGCTTTTCTTCTGGAAACTTCCCTCAATGTAAGGTTCCCCGTCACCAAGCTTTCCGAGATTTTTTGTATCCTGATGTTTGCATCGTTTACAGGTGTAAGTTATGATTCCGTCAGTTTCTGTAGTTGGTTCTGTAGTGATAACGCCGTTGTCATAGTCATGGCCGTATGCGGAAATGGTATAACCATAGGAAAGTGTTTCATTACAGTCTGTGCAGTAGGTATCTCCGCTATATCCGCTGGAAGTACAGGATGGAGAGGAGTAGTAACGTTCTGCGGTATGTGGGTGTGTACATGCTTTTCTGATGATTTTAAATCCAACAGATGTATTTACATAATTGTCAGCATCTGTACCATTATAAACTGCTGTAGCGGAAACTTCTTCTCCTACAGGTAATTTTTTAGAAATATCGGAATCGCTCCATTTCCATTCATCATTAAAAAGGCCTTTAACATCTTCGACTTTCTTACATAACCATGAAACATATATTGTAGGATCGGTATCGGTTGGCTTGCTTGAAGGTGCTTGTGCTTTTGAAATGACAAATTCCCATTCTGGTGCAGATATACTATCGACTGAATTGTAGTAGTCACCTTCATTCACATCAATCTTAAAAGTATAAGTACCTGCATCTGTGGGGCTGTCTGCGAGTGGAGTTTTATCTCCTTTTTTAAAATACGTTACTTTAGTAATTTTACCATGACCGGTGACATCATATTTCCATTTAATATATTTACTAATATCAACATGGGTATCTTTAGTATATGTAAAATTGGGCTGCGTATAATCAAATTGGTCAGCGGTAGGAGTTGTTTGGATACGTACAAATTGGTTTTTTGCCTGATTGAAAGAATACTGCCTTTTTTCGGTTCCAACAGTTACATCATAAGCGTCATTATTTTCTTTTTCAGTTAACCAGACGTACAGATTACCGTCTTTTGTAGAATCAGGAAAAATATGATCACTTGGATTCCAGGGTACACTATCTATCGCTACTGATAAAGAATGTTCATTTTCGATAATACAACAATAAACATTTTTTGAGCTGCCATTATGGGGGGTACAATTAATGCCTGGCATATTATCAGAATATGCCTTTACGGATCCACCGCTAATGGCAATATTGCTGCAGGTGCCCCCGACAGAACCAATCCCGGCACTATGAGTAGAAGTAGCAGTCACGGAACTACTTTTAATGGTAATATCACTGACACTGCCAGCGCCGTAACCGCCGCCACCAATTCCGGCACCATTCGTAGAACTAGCAGTTACAGAACTACTATTAATGTTAATACCACTGACACTGCCAGTGCCGTAACTGCCGCCACCAATTCCGGCACCATCCGTAGAACTAGCAGTTACAGAACTACT
>NZ_JBWJVQ010000074.1:0-1793 GCF_056339875.1 Blautia sp. ZXY-1-C6 | reverse complement strand
ATTAATGGTAATATCACTGCCAGCGCGTCCCTTGCTGCCACCAATTCCAGCACCATACTTAGAACTAGCAATTACAGAACAACTATCAATAAAAATATTACTGCAAGAGCCGGAGCCGATATAGCCGCCACCAATTCCGGCGCTATCCCCATCGATACTACGAGCATTTAAGATTCCTGCAGTAGCGTCTGAATCATTGGTTTTTATTATAAGCTGAGCTTTGTTATCTTTCTGTAAACCGGCATAGTGGTTATTCTTTGTTATAAGACTATTTGTGCCTGTTAAATGGATAGTGACTGCAGCCTTCACCTCTCCCTTTATTTGCAATGCCGGACCAGCAGATGTTTTGATATTTACGTTATCAAGATAAATGTTGATGTTGTCTTGCTCTGAAGTATTCGTTCCATCAACCACAATTCTATTTGCCGTTTCCTGGTTACTGCATGTGAATTTGTAATCTCCTGCCGAAGTTATAGTATAAACTCCGCCCGCAATATCATTAATTAAATCAATTGGTTTAATCTGTGCATTTTCCGCAGCAGCCATTGCCTCATCGGGGGCATCATTAAATTCAGGAACCTCTTCTGAACTGAATACAGACAGTTCCTCATCTGTCTCTCCTGCCGCTTCCTGCTCTTCATTGGTAAAAATCTCCGGAGTTTCTTCCTCAGACACTACATCCTGATTTCCGGAAGTAAATTCTTCCGCAAATATGGTCTGGGGGGCATATTTGTAGAACACAATGCAAGTGCCAGAATCCCGGCTAATAACTTTTTCCTCATACTTTCCACCTTTCCTTTCTTTATACATGATCTTCTGCATCTTGACTCTTTTATCCTCTTTTTTTGAATTTGATACATAATGCGGTAATCACGACTGCCGCAGTAAAGGAAATGACAGCCACCAACACATAGCCGCCTGCGTCCTCATGCAGCAGAATTGTGCCGTACATTCCCGTAACGTTTATTGGCTGGCTTTGCATTATCCCCATTGCTCCCACAAGAGACAGGAATAACAGGGTACACAGAACAGACAGGCGGCGGTGGTATTCATGCATTCGCTTTTTTACCAATTCGATACGGGTTTTGGTATCGTACATGCCTTCCAACCTCCTTCCCAAAAAACAGTCTAAAAAAGTCTTTCACTTATATAGGTACAAAAAAACCGAAAAACTCTCACCTGAAAATCAAATTTTTTAAAAAAATTTGAGAGCTGCCGAAACAGCTCCCAAAAACGGAAAATCAGGTTATATTATTGTATCGAACTGCGGAAGATCAGTTTTCCCGCTGCCAGGATCGAGCAGGCAGCAGATAAGCAATATACTGTGCTGCACTGCTATAGGCGATCAGAAGATTATAAATTGCGTGAAAGGTGATTGCTGCTCCCAGCAGACCACAGGTTCCGGGATCTCCAGCCATGTTCTTTGCCACACATATGCAAGGCCACCGCCGACAATGGCTCCACAGATCACATGCATGGCTCCAGTCCCAATACCCCGGAAGAAAATAAAAGAAAAATGACCGGCTCCGTTTTGGATTAGAGCAGACGTTCTATGTGGCAAGGAAGGGCTGTGATCATGAGCATTTTTGATCTGCTCCGCTTTCGGCTCAAATATCAGCAGATAAAAGAGCAATGGCAGAAGTTTCATCACTTCCTCCACCACCGGGGCGATCTCTGTGGTAGCTGCAAAGGTGTCCGCTTTATAAAGTGCAGCGAAAAGGGTGTTGATGTATGCTGGAAAAGTACAGACACCCATCCCGGCAAAGCAGAACAGAAAGAATTTTCTCTGCCGC
>NZ_JBWJVQ010000073.1:0-4371 GCF_056339875.1 Blautia sp. ZXY-1-C6 | reverse complement strand
CAGTTCTGCAATAGATTCTGCCTGTATCTTCTGCCTTTTCAGAAGAATTGCCTGCGCAAGTGCCTGCTTAAATACAGGAAGCGTAACGATAAACGCAGAATTGATCTTTCTCACCAGATTGTAATTGCTGAACTCCATAGTCTTTATCATGGGAATGGACTGCATTGCCACATTCTCTGCTGTTCTCAGATCCTGTGTCCTCTGTTCCAGCATCATCAGTGCCTGATTCAGACTGGTAAGTTCAAACTGAATAGACTGATCTCCCGTATTCTCCATATCCTGCTGTCTCTGGGCAATGTAGGCTTCAATCTCTTTACATGCCTGTTCTCCTGCAAGGATATATTTCACCAGTTCATGATAATAATCCACATTGGTCTTAAACATGGTATCCAGCTTTTTGTTGGACTGTTTGATTTCAGACTCATATCCTTTAAGCTGAACATAAATCTTATCAACTTCTTCGCCCATTGTGTGATACTTGGCCAGTATCTTATCCAGCTGTTTTCTGAAATTTCCGAAAAGCTTTCCGAAAAGTCCCGGATTATCCTTAATTTCATTAATGTCAAACTGATCCATGATCTTTGCCAGCGATTTAAGCATCTCGCTTGTCTCATTAAGCTGCGACATATTCATGCTGTTGAGGACCACATCAGATGCCTTGGAAATCTCCTCTGCTGCTTTCGCACCAAAAGATACAATGGTATCCATATTGTAAACTTCGATCGTGCTGACAATATCGTCCACTTCTTTTGAATTGACCAGCTCAGCATTCATCTGCTGCCTGTCAGCGACAATATCATATTTCTCCACAACTTCAATCTCATTTTTCTCCTGAAGACCATTACCGGCCTGAGCAGGATTTCCCATAGATGATTTACCGAAATCAAGTCCCATAATCTACTAACCTCTCCTGAAAAGTTTTCTCCGCCATGAGGGGCGGGTACTGTTTGTCGAAATGTTATTCAGATCCGGAACCTGCATATCGTATTTATATTCCCCGATCTGGTGCTCTTCCATCAGTTTTTCTGCAAAGTAGTTCTCCACACTCTGATAGCCTGTAGGGACAAAAAACAGAATGTCAAATCCTGCCAGGTTCAGGAATGTTACAAGAATCGAATCCTGAAGTGAAATCATCGTCTCCCCTGTATTAATATATATCAATTTTGGATTCTTTTTTGTAAAATCAAATTTCTGGATCAGACGCAGAATCTCCTTCGGCAGATCCAGAATCTGCGCGATCACTGTATATTCTGTACCATTTTCCCCAATACCCTTTATCAGTTTCCGCTCGATCAGAAGCTGCAGCTTGTCAAGTATAAATTCCTGCATTTCCTCCCGAAGAAGATGATAAGGATATCTGGGATGATTCTTTATTTTATTCCGCAGAAGCTTTCCGTTTTTATAAAATTCTACGGCAAAGGCTTTCATTGGACCGGAGGCAGTTGGTTCAATGCACGGAGCACTTTTCACAACAACGGTATCCTCTGTGATCAGTGCTGCTATGGATTCCCAGTACTGAGAAACACTTCCATCCTTCACTCCTGAGATTTTTGAAAAAATAACCGGAATATTTACCACACCGTTAACTGTGCTGAAATTAGGTCTGTATTTCAATTCCTGATCCCACAGTAGTTTTATCTCTTCATACATGGTCTGCAGATTGATAACATTCGCCTTCACATACTGCTGATTTCTGTATATCCCACTGTCCTGATACATCAGAGTATCAAGTTCTCTTTCCGCATGATAAGCGGCTGTTCCAATCTTTACCTGAGAACTCTCTTCCGGATATTCTGTGATCGCCAGACTCTCCGGATAGTTGACCTCATACAGAAGTTTATCTTCCAGACAGCACTTAATGTTCAGATCAGGACATAAGATCAGCACATCCAGTGGCAGCCGCCCAAGGAAACTCATAAACAGAGCTTCGTTTTCATTCCGGCAGCCCCCCAGATAAATAAAGCATCCAATCTCCGGTGATTTCCAGTTTATGAACAGCTTCGGCAGATATCTTCTCATCCAGCACAGCAGATACACTGCCCTGTTTGTCAGTCTGTTAAGATTTTCCCCTTCCTTCTGAGATTCAGCCAGCATAACATCCACAAATGTTTTATGCAGGATCCGCTGAAGCTCCGGATTGGCTCCATACTGTATATTACACGCAAGTCCCAGGAGCATCTGATCTCCGGATGTGTAGTTTGACCTCTTTATCTCTGAAATTTCCTGCGGCGTTGGTCTTGGAATCTCTTTACTTACGATCACCGTATTTCTCTTTGAATTTCTCAGTTCCTGCTGCAATCTGAACAGTTCATTTGCATAAGTAAGCTTATCTTCTGCCCCGTTTATCCTGCAGAAACAGTTATAAAAAAAACGGCTGTCATTTCCCCTTAACAGAATGCTCTCGCGGATATCATCCAGGCCGTTTCCCTTTATCCATGCATTTGTACAATTTGTAAGCGAAGGTCTGATTCCATACAGTCTCTCATTGTTAAGTTCATTCTGAATCTCATCTCTGACCTTTTTCACACAATATCCCTGCGGAAATGGCTGCAAACCTTCCATCTGCAAACTGTCTGAAAGAACGGAACCCGGATCTGTTTTCAGATATCCCTGATCCCCTGCATACTGAAGCAGTACTACATCACAGCCTGCATTGGAAAGAATCGATATGAGCATTAACTCATAATTGCTTATCTGCCCTTCATATAATATTTTAGGGATATGGTTCTCTCCAAGCTGATTTACAATGCGTTCAAATTTATAATACAGCCAGCACATGAACTTGATATATGCGTTCCTGAGCATATTCTCGGTTTTCCCGGCTTTTCGCAGGGAATCCAGAGAGTCATAAATGGAGGCTGCCACATTCTGTCTCTGAAACTCATTCATCCTTGGCAGCCATTTTCTCAGACTGACATGGATAAAATCCATACTCATCTGAAAATCCATTCCCATTATTTCATTATAATATGCAAGATTCCCCTCATCGGGATTAGGTATCTTCCCTTCGATAACCACTCCGGTTCTTCTTGCTGTATCATAATATTTCTTTATAAATTCGCCGACTTCTTCAGAATATCCGTTGATACGGTAGAAATAAACACCTTTCTCCCGCCTGCTGTTCAGTTCGACAAAATAATCACTGAGGTTTTGAATTTTTTTGTGTTCCAACATATAAGTATCTCACCTTCAATATCTGCTTATCTTATTTCTGTTCATGATAAGTTCTACAGTAATTTCATAAAATAATGCGGAACCATAATTTTCTCCAAATTTTCGTATAAATTCTACCTCAAAATTGTATCATATTGCTATTTATATTTCAAGAAAATTCCCCTGTTCTTTCTATGGCTTATTCCCCTGAAATGTGCTATGATGTAGCTGCTGACTCGGTCCTTCACACTGTGATGGACCGGATTACCTGCAGTATTTTATTGAATTTCTATAAGGTACCCTATTTACGGGAATTTTTGTAGATATGTCAGAAGGAGTGTTATGAAAAATAATGTTTTATATTACAGTGTAGGTCCATTACTCTATTGTCCTGCCAACAGAATATCCATCACTGATTCTCTGATAAATGAAAGATTCGGGAACAGATTTTCTCTTGCTCTCTGTCTTGAAGATACCATAAACGACGATCATGTTGAAGAAGCCGAGCAGATACTGATTTCTTCTCTCAGCCAGATATTCATACAGCATGAACAAAAGCCATTCTATCTGCCCAAAATATTTATCCGGGTTCGGAATCCACAGCAGATTCAGAGATTAACAAAAGCTCTTGGGCAATCCATTAAGATTGTTACCGGTTTCATCGTCCCTAAATTCAGCCCGGATAACGCACAAAGTTATATTGAGCAGATGATCCTCGTCAATGAACTTGTCGCAAAAAAGCTTTACATGATGCCTATTTACGAAAGTCCCTCCATTATAGATTTGCGAAACAGAATTGATATTCTCTATTTGTTAAGGGATTCTTTAGCCAGAATTGAAGATCTTATATTGAATATACGTGTTGGCGGAAATGATCTGTGCCATATGTTTGGGTTTCGCAGACATGCCAATGAATCTATTCACAGCATCAGACCTGTTTCAGATATTTTCTCAGATATTATCACTGTATATGGTATGGATTATGTGATTTCCGGTCCTGTATGGGAATATTATGCCGGTGACAGCTGGAAAGAAGGAATGATTCAGGAAATCCGGGAGGACAGACTTTGCGGTTTCATCGGAAAAACCGTTATCCACCCTTCACAGATCCCTGTAGTAAACAGAGCTTATCAGGTTTCACGAAATGACTACCTTGACGCACGGGCGATTTTAAACTGGAATGCTGATTCTGCTTCCCTTGTTGCAGGAAGCAAAACC
>NZ_JBWJVQ010000072.1:0-2355 GCF_056339875.1 Blautia sp. ZXY-1-C6 | reverse complement strand
TCGGAACATATAATTCTCTGCGGAAACTTACATGGCCGTCGCCGCCTTTACCGGAGCGGATATAGATTTTCGCTCTGTCTGCAAACATATGACACACCTCTGTCCTTTACTAATAATTTCGTAATAGTAATCTTCTTAAATTAATGCATTTGAGACCGTTCAGCAGGATTTCGCACTCTGATGAGTCGGATCAATATGCATTATTTACAAGGATTGCTATGGTTTCTTTTATATCATATAACTCTTTTAATCTATAGCAATTCTACTATAAAAGAAAGGCTCCAAACCCATATTAGATTTGAAGCCTTCGCTTAACCAGATTATTCTGCTTCTACTGGAACGATAGAAACCTGTTTCTTATCGCGTCCTTTTCTGGTAAATCTTACGACACCATCTTTAAGTGCGAATAAAGTATAATCTTTACCGCAACCTACGTTCTCACCAGCATGGATCTTAGTTCCGCGCTGTCTGTAAAGAATATTTCCAGCTTTAACAAACTGTCCGTCTGCTCTCTTCGCACCTAATCTCTTGGATTCGGAATCACGACCGTTCTTTGTAGAACCAACTCCTTTTTTATGTGCGAATAACTGAAGGTTCATTTTCATCATGTTGTTACACCTCCTTGACTTTTACTGTCAAATATCGATTGTTATAACTATGTTCAATTTCTGTTAATCCGAGAATCAGCGAATCCATGAGAAGGGTTCCCCTCTCAGTAACCGGAGCCGTAAAATGAAAAGATACATAGCCGTCATCTTCCTGCACTTCAAACTGATCATCTGTAAATGTCTCAAGAGAATTTACAGTATTGATCACCAGTACAGAAACAGCAGCACAGACAATATCCTGTCCTTCCTCTGCATATCCGGCGTGACCTTTCGAAACAAATTCCAGATAATTTCCGTTACTTCTGTACCTGTAATTGTAATCATAATGACACCAGATTAACCGTTAATCTTTTCGATTTTCACTTTAGTGTACTGCTGTCTGTGACCGTTTTTCTTGTGATATCCAGTTTTTCTCTTGTATTTGTAAACGATAACTTTTTTTGCTTTACCGTTCTCAACTACAGTAGCGGTAACACTGGCATCTTTCACATCTTCACCAGCTTTTAATCCGTCATTGCTTACTGCAATAACATTATCAAAAGTAACAGTTTCACCAGCTTCAACACCGAGTTTCTCAACTCTGATTACGTCGCCTTCAGCAACTTTGTACTGTTTACCACCTGTTGCAATAATTGCGTACATCTGTGGCACCTCCTATAATCTTTACTCGCCAGATATGGTGACCTTTCGGTGCTTGTACCTCTCTGTGCGGCATCTCATTTATAATAGCGGACAAAATTCGATTTGTCAATAAGTTTTTTTCAATTTCTTTGAATTTTTTTCTTTTATTTTACAGGTACAATTTCAATCCGGTATCCGTCAGGATCTGTGATAAAATACAAACTGCAGAGCAGTTATTCAGTTACGGAAAAATATCGATGAGAATTGCAGATGCTTGTTTGGTTTACATAATTATTTTATGGTAAACTATAATTCTCTGATTTCCTCAATCACAGGTTTTCGCACTTTCTTTCTGGTAAGTTCCAGGATATGCAGTGGAGTGATGTCCACTGCTTTTGCCTTTACCGGATCTTTGCGCAGATATTTCTGCAGGACATGGAACAGTTCGTCCTGATGATCCTGATTTTCCATATTAATAAAATCAATCAGAATAATTCCGGACAGGTTTCTGAGACGTAACTGTCTGGCAATTTCCTTTGCTGCCTCCAAATTGATTTTTCGGTAAGTTTCCTGCATTTTCTTTTTGCCTGTAAACTTTCCGCTGTTTACATCAATGGATACGAAGGCTTCTGTCTGCTGGATTACCAGAAATCCACCACTGTTCAGCCCAGACTTTCTCATGCTGGATTTCTTCTAAGACAGTTTCCAGGCGATAAAGTTTGTAAAGAGGGAGAAGTTTATCATCATAAAACCGCAGCTTCTCTTTTTCCTCCGGGCTGTTACTGTTAAGATAGTCAGAAATCTGTCGGGATATCTCAGGGATATCTGTTATGATCTCTTCCAGGTTCCGGCTGTTGGCGTCGCGGACTGCAGAGATATAAAAAGGCTCTGTTCTATATACGCAGCTGAAACAGGTACGGGATCTTCCGTCTACAGCAGCCTTATGATACAGGCCCTTCAGGTATTCCAGTTCTTTCAGTATTTCTTCTTTTGATGCATCTGCTGCATTTGTACGAACGATGATACCAAACTCTTTATCCGAACGGTTAACTTCTGCTTCCATCCACTTACTGATACGGCTTCTGTCATCATTGGAAAGTTTGGAAGACAGACCAAATTTCTTATC
>NZ_JBWJVQ010000071.1:0-3112 GCF_056339875.1 Blautia sp. ZXY-1-C6 | reverse complement strand
TGGAAACAACTACTGAAACTGCATCTTCACTGATTCCGTTCTTGTCTGTCTGTACCAGAATCTCTTTTGCAAATGCAAGATTTACAAAGGATTTCTTGCTGTTCTCATACATTGCTGCTGTTTCAGCATCCTTTGCCACAATATGCAGGCTTGTCTTGCGGTTATTCGGAACATTCATCTCTGTTCTGGTATTACGGATACCTCTTACAACCTCTTTGAAGCCCTCGATTGCTTTCTCAGCATCCGGGAAGTTTCTCTCTTCTCTGTATACAGGCCATTCGGAGATCATAATAGACTCTTCTTCAGGAAGAAGTGTGCAGTAGATTTCCTCTGTGATAAACGGCATATACGGATGAAGAAGCTTCAGGCCTTCTGTCAGCGCTGTTCTTAATGTCCAGAGTGCATCATTTGCTGCCTTCGGATCTTCCTCTGCCTTCCACAGACGAACCTTAGCCATCTCAATATACCAGTCGCAGAGTTCATCCCACAGGAAGTCATAAACCTTCTGTACTGCAATACCAAGTTCATATTTTTCCATGTTCTCTGTAGCTTCGCGGATCACTGTATTTAAGTGAGACAGAATCCATTTATCCTCTGCACAGAGATTATTTAAGTTCTCCGGCTCTGTCACTGTCTTGCCTTCCAGGTTCATCATGATGAAACGGGAAGCATTCCAGATCTTGTTTGCGAAGTTACGGCTTGCTTCTACCTTTTCCCAGTAGAAACGCATATCATTTCCAGGTGCATTACCTGTCATCAGAGTAAGACGAAGAGCATCTGCGCCGTATTTATCAATAACTTCCAGAGGATCGATACCGTTTCCAAGAGACTTACTCATCTTACGTCCCTGGGAGTCACGTACCAGACCATGGATCAGTACATGATGGAACGGAACCTGATCAGTCTGCTCCAGAGCAGAGAATACCATACGGATAACCCAGAAGAAGATAATGTCATATCCTGTAACAAGTACATCTGTCGGATAGAAATATTCCAGTTCCGGTGTTTTCTCCGGCCAGCCAAGTGTGGAGAATGGCCATAATGCAGAACTGAACCAGGTATCCAGTGTATCCTCATCCTGATGAAGATGTGTACATCCGCATTTCGGGCATTTCTCAGGCATTTCTCTTGCAACAACTACTTCACCGCACTCATCACAGTAATAAGCCGGAATTCTGTGTCCCCACCATAACTGTCTGGAAATACACCAGTCGCGGATATTCTCAAGCCAGTGAAGATACGTCTTGTCAAAACGGGACGGAACGAATTTCAGATCTCCGTCATCCAGAGCTTTGATCGCAGCCTTTGCCATCTCGTCCATCTTTACAAACCACTGTGGCTTGATCATAGGCTCTACCGTTGTACCGCAGCGGTCATGAGTTCCAACGCTGTGGTTGTGAGGAACTACTTTTACCAGAAGTCCAAGTTCTTCCAAATCTGCTACCATTGCCTTACGTGCTTCGTAACGATCCATACCAGCGTATTTTCCGCCAAGCTCGTTGATGGTCGCATCGTCATTCATAATGTTGATCTCTTCCAGATTGTGACGGCGTCCAACCTCAAAGTCGTTAGGGTCATGGGCAGGTGTGATCTTTACACATCCTGTTCCGAATTCTTTGTCTACATATTCATCGGCGATCACCGGAATCTCTCTGTCTGTGAGAGGAAGCTTCAGCATCTTGCCGATGAGATCCTTGTAGCGCTCATCTTCCGGATTTACGGCAACAGCAGTATCACCCAGCAGGGTTTCCGGACGTGTAGTTGCAATCTCTACGAAACGTCCCTCTTCCCCTACGATCGGGTAATTAATGTGCCAGAAAAATCCGTCCTGATCCTCATGCTCAACCTCTGCATCAGAGATGGAAGTCTGGCATACAGGACACCAGTTGATGATTCTGGAACCTTTGTAGATATAGCCTTTTTCATATAATTTGATAAATACTTCCTGTACTGCTTTGGAACATCCCTCATCCATTGTGAAACGTTCTCTCTCCCCAGTCTGCGGAAGCACCCAGTTTCTTTAACTGATTGATGATCTTTCCGCCGTACTCCTCTTTCCATGCCCACGCATGTTTTAAGAATTCCTCACGGCCGATATCGTGTTTGTCGATACCTTCTTTTTTCAGCTTGTCGATAACCTTAACCTCTGTAGCGATAGCTGCATGGTCAGTTCCCGGCTGCCATAATGCTTCATAGCCCTGCATTCTCTTGAAACGGATCAGGATATCCTGCATGGTTTCATCCAGCGCATGTCCCATGTGAAGCTGGCCGGTTACGTTTGGCGGCGGCATAACAATGGTAAACGGTTTCTTGTCCGGATTTACTTTTGCATGGAAATATCCATTGTCCATCCATTTTGTGTAAAGACGCTCTTCGATTCCCTTAGGATCGTAGGTTTTTGCAAGTTCTTTGCTCATAATGTCCTCCTAATTATATATCTGAAACTAAAGTATCTACGGATTACTCCGTTATAAAGCAGTCACCCTGACAACCAAACAAATAAGCATACTGACTTCGCTTTCCGCATCCAGCCAGATAACTGTGTCATAAACTTATTCGATAAAAAACGCCCCTCACACGCATTATACGTGCAAAGGGCGACATAGATCGCGGTACCACCTTAGTTTGTCTCTCATTCCCTTAACGCGGGATACGTGAAAACCTACCATGCGCGTATATAACTCTGATATGATTCATACACACTCACTTCAGCCTCCCGGCTCCAAAGCTACCTTCAGCGCTTCTGTTCCCGGGAAACCTTCCAGCTTATAAGCTTCCCTCTCTGTGGGGCATTACCGCCTACTCCTCTTTTTCACAGCCTTTTTCTGGATTCTACTATAATGAAAAAAGGCTTTCTTGTCAAGAACGTTTCTCCGGATTTCACAAATTTATCTGGTGTCATACGTATATTTTTCCCGCATTGTCGAACAAAATTTTATCGATAATATCCTTTGCATTATTTACGGAAAGATATCCGTCCTCTATTTTTTCTCTCAGAACACTACACAGTGAAAAACGGAATGCAAGAAGGGAGCCATAACTTTCCTCTACTGTCCATGTATCACATCCCCAGCAGATTTTATCAATCTGGGACATCTCGATCAGCTGATGC
>NZ_JBWJVQ010000070.1:0-10744 GCF_056339875.1 Blautia sp. ZXY-1-C6 | reverse complement strand
TTATTATAACTGTATCTGATTTCTTTTTCAAGGTATCTCAGCTCATTATTTCCAGAATTTCCAGACTTTTGAACCGTTTTTCAGTGTTCGCAGCAATATAGGTATGGATATGACGTTCCAGTTCATGGAGTACTTCTTCTGTAACAGTAAATGTATAAAGCTTCCCAAGAGAAGCAGTTACTATGTACTGCATGGCATATAATGCAGGTGCTGAGATTCTCTTTGCATCATTTACATGTCCCAGACAGGCTTTATCCAGAATACCATGATTCTGCTGAGAAAAGAAAAGCTCTTCTCCCTCCACAGGCTGTCTTTCGCAGCACACACAATGAAACAGTGAAGGACACAATCCCTGTGCAGCCATCATACGAAGTTCAAAAATACACCTCACCAGCCTGTTATCAATATTCGGGTTCAGAAGTGCCTTCACTGTCACATACAGAAGGTTCATAGATTCTTTCTCGTCAATCCCCTCCTGTCCGAAATAATCTGCCAGTTCCAGAAAATAATATCCATAGTAGATTCCAGGCTGTTCGCCTGCCAGTTCCACAAAATGATGACTGATGGATACCTGATTCAGATTATAACTGGAACGCCCCTCATAAAGGGCAAAGGTTCCAAACACAAAAGGATTGGCAGCCGCCAGAAACTGGCTGTTTGGGCGGCGGGCTCCTTTTGCAAACGCGGAAATCTTGCCTCTTTCTCTGGTGAGAAGGACGATCCGCTTGTCATATTCTCCCACAGGCATGGCAGAGAGCACTACTCCCTGCACAGTTATCAAATCACTCATTCTCTCTGTTTCCTGACTGTCTTTTTATTTAGATTTCCTTCTTATCGTAACCAAAGTTCTTGATAAGGAAATCACTGTCTCTCCAGTCTTTCTTTACTTTTACCCAAAGCTTCAGATTCACTTTTGATTCCAGCATACGCTCAATCTCATATCTTGCATTACTTCCGATTTTCTTTAACATCGCACCCTGTTTGCCGATGATAATTCCTTTGTGAGACTCTCTTTCACAGATAATTGTCGCATCAATATCCACGATTGGATTTTTTCCCGGACGTGTTTTCATCCGGTCAATGGCAACTGCGATTCCATGCGGAATTTCCGCATCCAGTGCATGAAGTGCTTTCTCGCGGATGATCTCAGCCACGATCTGACGCTGAGGCTGATCAGTAACTGTATCTTCGTCATAAAACATAGGACCGTAAGGCAGATATTTCAGGATACAACCGATAATATCCTGTGTATTCTGTCCACGCAGTGCGGAGCATGGGATAATCTCTGCGAAATCGCATACTTTTCGGTAGGTGTCAATGGCAGGAAGGATTTCTTCCTTTGATACAGTATCAATTTTGTTGATGATCAGGATTACCGGCACTCCGATTCCCTGAAGCTGTTCTGCAATATGACGCTCTCCTGCCCCGATAAAGGTACTTGGCTCTACCAGCCACATAATGGCATCTACCTCTTTTAAAGTTCGCTCTGCCACCTGGACCATATATTCTCCCAGCTTATTCTTTGCCTTGTGGATACCGGGAGTATCGAGAAATACGATCTGACCTTCGTCACAGGTATAAACGGTCTGGATACGGTTTCTGGTTGTCTGTGGTTTCTTGGATGTGATAGCGATCTTCTGTCCGATGAGATGATTCATCAGAGTGGATTTACCTACGTTTGGACGTCCAATAATCGCTACAAATCCGGATTTAAAATTTTCGTTCATTCTGTTCTTTCCTTTTTTAACAATTGATCAGTGGTTTCACTTCCATCAGTACATCAGAGGCCTCAGCCACCTTGCTCTCGCTTCCCACCACACATATCTGATCTGCTGCCAGAACTGCCTCTATGATCTCGGCCAGTGCATGGATATCTTCTGCAGACGCATTCAGAATCTGATCACGTTCTTTCTGGAGCATCTCCTCTGTCACACCGCAGAAATATGCTGTCTTGGAAACAGAACCTTTCATCTGAGGTGTCCTGGGAACATCCTTTCCGCTGATGGTACCAATGATATATTTTGTCATCTCGCGCTCATCTGCCTGAAAATTGCGGATATAATCCGGAATCCCCTTATATACATCCAGTGTACGTTTCAGATGAGGATCGCGATAAGATACCAGATAGCTCTCACCATTCCTCTTAAATCCGCTCATACATCCATATGCACCGCCCTTTACGCGCAGATTCATCCACAGATAATCATAACTTAAGATAACCTTCAGAATTTCCAGTGCACCTGTATATTCCAGGCCTTTTTTCTTAAAGTTACCGGTCTGAGCCACATACTGGACCTGTCCGGAAGTCTTAAATCCCTCATTCTTCTTTGTGCAGGTCAGCTTCTCTTCCGATTTCTCCACCGGCTCTGTGCCAAGTCCTGCCTTTACAGCTCCCGCCAGTTTCTGAACTGTCTCCAGGGACTCTCTCTCACCTGTATAACTGATCATAAAGTTCTCCGGACGGAGAATTTTTTTCATCAGTTTGCAAAGCTCTTCTACAGTTTCCTCTTTTCGCTGTTCAAAATCTTTTTCCAGTTTCTCGATAAACTGATAATATCCGATTCCCGCCATCTCATCCTGAAATGCAGCCATCGGAGAAGAATATGCAGCTGCTCTGAGTACAGCAGTGGAATGTCCGGCACCTGTCAGGTTTACCTGTGCCCTGGACTTCACAGATGCAACAATCTCATAGAGACGCTTGGTATCCTCCAGTTTCGAGCTGTTCAGGATCTCCCCGATCATTTTGAAAAGGAAATCCATTTTCGTATAAAGTGCCTTACCTCTTACAGAGAACATAGCCTGAAACTCTTCTGTAGAATCAGCTCTGTCAAAAACCTCTACCCCACAGTTGATACCGCCTGTATTGGCATTGATTTCATTGAACAGTTCTCCGTATGTGTAATTCTCTGTATCCACATAACCCAGTACGGATTTCAAAAGTCCCAGATAAGGAATCTGCTCAGGCGCAATACTGTCAGTCTTAAACATCAGGTCTACGTAACCGATGCCATTTGTGCATACGTCATGGTAAAGGAACAGACTGTCATCTACCGTTAATTCTTCATTTATGATCTTTGCAGCTTCTCTTTTAATATCACTTCTCTTTAACATCGGAATGCACTCCAGTGCTTTTGGATCTTCGCCGGCTTCCTGATATGCTTCCAGTGCTTTCGTCTTCTCAACCATTGCATCCAGCTGTTCTTCAGAAAGACTGCTTCTGTATGCTTCCAGCTTCTCCTCCAGCTCTTTCTCACGCTGGGCTGCCAGACCTTTCTTCGGCACAAGAGTCATGATGCATCCATGTGGATTCTCAAGAAGATATTTACGGATCAGTTCTTCAAAATATCCTTCGTTTACTGCCTTTTTCAGTTTTTCAAAAACTGTAAGCTGCTGTACCTGTGCAAAGGGATTTCCTTTTTCATACAGCCAGTCTCCCAGAATATCCAGACTGTACATCAGTCCTTTCGGATAAGAGGAAAAATCAGCTTCACGATAGCGGAATTCAAAGTAATTGATTCCTGCCTCTACAGCTTTTCTGTCAATTCCATTCTTAACAATATCTCCAAGTACCTGTCTGATCACAGATACGAATTCTTCTTTTCTGTCCGGATTGGAGCCTTTTGCAATTACTGTAAAATACGGCTGGAGAATGCCATCATCATAAGATCCATAGACATCCTTGCCTGCTTTTACATCCAGAAGTGCCTGCTTTAACGGTGCTCCCGGTGCGCTTAACAGTGCGTAATCCAATACCTCAAATGCCATCGCCATCTGACTGTCCGCAGCATTTCCAACAACCATGTTATAAGAAAGATAGGTATTATCCTCTTCTCCCTCATTCTCAGCAACCGGATACTCAAGAGTCACATCCTGGCATGCTCCGAATGCTTTCTGTTCCTGAATAACAGAATCCACATCCAGATAATCAAAATGCGACAGATAATGCTCATCCAGGAATGCCAGTTTCTCTTCCATATCCATATTTCCATACAGATAAATATAGCTGTTGGATGGATGGTAATAAGTTCTGTGGAAATTCAGGAAATTCTCATAGGTAAGATCCGGAATATTTTTCGGATCACCGCCTGATTCACATCCATAAGTGGTATCAGGGAAAAGGTGATTCATAATCTCCCGTTCCAGAACTTCATCCGGCGAGGAGAAAGCACCTTTCATCTCATTATATACAACACCGTTATATTTCAGCGGTCCCTCCTTCTGTTCCAGATGATAGTTCCAGCCTTCCTGACGGAAAATCTCTTCTCTTTTATAGATATTCGGATAAAATACCGCATCCAGATAAACATGCATCAGATTCTGAAAATCCTTATCATTGCAGCTGGCTACAGGATAGCAGGTTTTATCCGGATAAGTCATAGCATTCAGGAACGTATTCAGAGAACCCTTTACCAGTTCTACGAAAGGATCCTTTAATGGAAATTCCCTTGAACCGCAGAGTACACTGTGCTCCAGGATATGTGCCACACCTGTGCTGTCCTTAGGCGGTGTGCGGAATGCGATATTAAATACTTTATTCTCATCATCATTCTCGATCAGCATAACTCTTGCACCTGTTTTCTTATGGCGCAGAAGCCAGCCTGTAGAATGGATATCTGTCAGATTTTCTTCTGTCACAACTTCATAAGCCGTCAAATTTTCTTTGTTCATGTATGCCTCCAGTAATTTTTTATTGGCTTTTCTTTATAATCCGCCTTCTCCCGGGAAATGTGCCTCATAAACTTCTCTTGCTGCCCTTGTTATCATTTCCAGTTCTTCCTGCATGTTGATTTCCTCCGGAAATGCAATGGCAGTGGTATAAATATCGTTCTGAATCTTACTCTTTGCACTTTTCTCACTGATATGGACAATCCCGCACAAGATCGTGTTATAGGCCTTATCCTTCTCGCAGAGTTCCATATAGGTTTTGACCATATGGCAGCATTCTCTGTAAAGCAGTTCTCTGTGAAGCTCACTTTTCTCCTGCATTTCTCTGAATTTCAGCCTGGCAAGGTTTTTCTCGATTTCTTTTCTGGCCCTCTTTAAACCAAACAGCTTTCCCGCTGTATCCTTGCTGTATTCCATTGCCATCCAAAGTGCCAGATATCCATCAGCACGTGTACCGGAGCCTGCCTCTGAAGGTTCTCCGTAACGCAGTTCCCACAGTTCCTTACGGACAGCATTTGCCTCCTCATCTTCACCTGCCGCAATAGACTGGTCAAGAAACATCTTTCTTTTCATCGGATCATGCTCTCTGTAATAAAGAGCAATTGTTGGTGTGTCTGTCATATATTTGTCCTTTCCGGTTACTTTATCTGCAACTGTCTGCTGCCTTTACAGTTACCTTTCTCTTACGATCCAAAACTCTACTTTCATGGCTCTTCATAGGTAAGCTCTGTTTCTGCCAGAGACAGTGCCTCTTCAATAACCTGATCCATATCCATATAGCGATACATGCCAAGTCTTCCGCCAAAGATCACATTCTTCTCTTCCAGTGCGCGACGTTCATATTTGTCAAACAGTTCACTGTTCTTCGGGTCATTGACCGGATAGTACGGCTCTTTGCCTTTCTCCCATGCTGCCGGATATTCTCTGGTGATCACAGTCTTTGGCTGTGTACCAAATTCAAAATGTTTATGCTCGATGATCCTTGTATACGGAACTTCATAATCTGTATAATTGACAACCGCATTGCCCTGATAATTTCCCATATCCAGCACTTCTGTCTCAAATCTCAGTGATCTGTATTCCAGTTCTCCGTAACAATAGTCATAAAATTCATCGATCATACCTGTAAAGAGTACTTTATCTGCCTGTGCAGTCAGTTCTTCTCTGTTTGCAAAGAAATCTGTATTCAGACATACCTGTACACCCTCCAGAAGTTTCTTCACAATACGTGTATATCCACCTTTGGGGATTCCCTGATAAGGATCTTTGAAATAGTTATTATCATAAGTATAACGCAAAGGCAGTCTTTTTATGATAAATGCCGGCAGATCTTTACACTCCCTGCCCCACTGCTTCCTTGTATATCCCTCTACCAGTTTCTCATATACGTCCTGTCCAACCAGTGCAAGCGCCTGTTCCTCCAGGTTCTTCGGATGGGTAATGTGCATTCTTGCGATCTGTTCCTGTATCTTCGCTTTTGCCTCTGCAGGAGTACGTACTCCCCAGAGCTGATGGAAGGTATTCATATTAAACGGCAGATTATATAACTCATCCTTATAGACTGCGATCGGTGAATTTACAAAATGATTAAATTCTGCAAACTGATTGATATAATCCCACACCTGTTTTCTAGAAGTATGGAAAATATGTGCACCGTATCTGTGTACCTGGATCCCCTCTACTTCTTCTGTGTAAATATTACCGCCGATATGACCTCTCTTATCGATCACAAGGCATGTTTTCCCCCGTCTTGTGGCCTCATGTGCAAATACTGCACCAAAAAGGCCGGCTCCTACTATCAGATAATCATATTTCTTCATGTGCGACACCTTCTTCTTGTAATAATCAAGCGGATAAAATCATCCGCTTCGCTACGCAGCTCTACACCGAATAACTGCTCCGCAGTTTATCAGGTTAAAAAAGCAGTAACGCTTTTTTTGCGCTACTGCCATTATAACAAATTCATCCGAAAATGGATAGTCTTTCTATTCTATTATTTTCCTGTCACTTTATCAAACACATCTGTGATTTCTTTGGATGGTGCTTTTGTAGCCAGACTGAAGATAATAATCATCGCAAGGCTGACAGCAAAACCTACAGCCAGAGAATAAAGTCCTGTA
The DNA here is from genome assembly GCF_056339875.1 of Blautia sp. ZXY-1-C6. Lineage (NCBI taxonomy): Bacteria > Bacillati > Bacillota > Clostridia > Lachnospirales > Lachnospiraceae > Blautia > Blautia sp. ZXY-1-C6. The sequence continues at coordinate 3,959 of NZ_JBWJVQ010000070.1, read as the reverse complement.
TAAGAACCAAGAGTCTGTCCTGCGACAAACGGTATATAATCCCAGACGATAACTGTCAGACCACCGGAAACAATACCTGCAACTGCACCTGCAAGGTTTGTTCTTCTCCAGAACAGTGACATTACCACAGTCGGACCAAACGCTGCACCAAGACCGGCCCATGCATTGGATACCAGTCCCATGATACTGCTGTTCGGATTCCACGCGATCACAAATGCCAGAACAGACACCACGATAACCGTAAGTCTTGCAACTGCAAGGATTTCCTTTGAGTCTGCATCCTTCTTAATGAACTGATGATATAAATCCTCAGATGCTGCGGACGCTGTTACCAGAAGCTGTGAATCAGCTGTGGACATAATTGCCGCAAGAATACCGCAAAGGAAGATTCCTCCGATAAACGGAAGTCCCAGATGACTGGAAAACAGTTTATTGATCATCTCGATAAATACACTCTCTGAGGAAGATGCACCATTTTCACCAAGTACAGTCGGAAGCAGGTATGCACGTCCTATAATACCGATAAAGCACGCTGCTGTCAGAGAAAGGATATCCCACACGATTGCGATCGCACTGGATTTTTTTAATTCTTTCTCACTCTTTACAGCCATGAAGCGGGTAAGGATATGAGGCATACCGCAGTATCCAAGTCCCCATGCAAGCTGGGAAAAGATTTCAACAAATGTATATGGGCGCTCTCCGTTCTCAAAAGGATTCAGGAAAGCTGCTGCTCCCCCCGGTGCTCCGCTCTGTGTCAGAAGATCACTCAGACTTCCGCTCAGTGTAAAGTAGGCAACCAGCGGAACGATCAGAAGACCGATCAGCATCAGTGTTCCCTGTACAAAGTCAGTTACGCATACAGCCATAAATCCCCCCATAAATGTATAACAGAGGATAACTGCTGCACCAATTGCCAGAGCTATATGATAATCAATTCCAAATACTGTGTTAAAAAGTTTACCGCCTGCTGCCAGTGCAGAAGCTGTATAAACCAGGAAAAAGATTACGATCACGATGGATGAAAGCAATAACAGGATTCTCTTCTTATCCTGAAATCTGTTCTCAAGAAATGCCGGGATTGTAAGGGAATTGTTTGCTGCGATCGTATATTTACGAAGTCTGTGTGAAATACACACCCAGTTTAATACAGTTCCGATGAACAGACCTACAGCAATCCAGATCTGTCCTGTTCCCAGTGAATAAATTGCTCCCGGAAGTCCCATTAAGAGCCATCCGCTCATATCTGATGCCTGTGCTGAAAGAGCAGCTACCCATGCATTCAGTCCACGTCCGCCCAGAAAATAATCTTCCGAGCTGCTTGTTTTTTTCATATAAACCACACCAATGACTATCATAAGCAACAGATAGGCAACAAATGCGGACAATATGACCATTGTTGTACCACTCAAATTTACTCCTCCTTTTTTCTTCTTTTTTTCATACACTCTGGATTTGTCAAAGTGTGTTCTGTTTCCTTCACATATTTATCCAAAAACAGAATACAGTCATTTTATATACTGCAAAAAGTAACCGGGTACCACTTCTGTACCCGGCTACTTTACCACATTACCTTAGCATCACGCAAGTGTATTTCTTGTTTTTCGACATTTTTCCGCCATTTTATGGAATTATTACTGTTACCGTCCGGCAAAGACCTTCACAGTAACTGTTTTATATTTTTACACCCAAACAGGTACTCTGTCAATCAGAAATTTATCTGTTTCTGTCTGCCAGCCTGTTTACATTCTCTTTTTGCTGTATGTTTTCTGCCTGCCAGAGCGTGTCTGAAAAATGCTTTACGCAAGATGTGCGTCACAATTTGTGGGAGATTTTGTTCGGATGAGGGCGTCGTAGTGGGCTACGACAACCGAATTCGGACAAAATATACCGCAAAGTGGGGCGTGCAGATTGCGGGAATGATTTTTCAGACACGCTCCAGGGCTTTATCTTTTTTCAGATAAACATTCTTAATATAGGAAATCAGTACCTCTTCCCCATGATCATTAAGTATCCGCAGCAGCCCCTCCAGATCTCTCTTTGTCTTCGGATGGATAAACCACAGCTTTTCCTTACCTTTCAGATAATAGTCCAGCGGCTGATGCTGATCATACTTATCCCCCAGATAATTTCTGGAAGCACTGATCCTGTCCATCACCATTTCCGCAATATATTTACGGGGCATGGGCACACCATTGATGATATGCTCATCTCCCGGTGCATAATCTACCCAGTACTCAAAATGATGTTTGTTGCGCCCTTTATGATGAAGCCAGGATTTTGATATTCCTGTATCTTCTCTTTCTGCATTGTTGGGACTTCTGTCTCCCTGATAGTATTTACATCCAACCAGAAATTCCACAGGTGCATATTTGGACAGGTCATGAAGCAGTCCCTGTTTATACATACCAGCCCGGAAACAGTAATGCATAACCAACAGCTTATGTCTGGTTATTGTTTTAAAGTGCAGCCACGGATGCATCTTTCTTCTCCTCCTCTACAGCCATCAGCACCACGATCGTACGCGGTGTGACCTTCAGCTTTTTACTATAAGTTTCCTGTTCCTGCTCCAGGAAACCATTCTCTTTCACAGCACTGGTATCAATCACTTTCTTCCATTTTCTGTATCCTGCCAGATTAGGAAGCGCAAAAATACGATCTTCCCAGTGAAAGTTATATGCAACGTATATGGAAGCATCCTCGCTGCCGTCTGCCCGGTGCGCATAGGCGCCACAATACATAATTCCAAGCAGTCTGGATGTGTTCTCAGAATTCATATACCATGCGCGTTCTCCATGAAGGGAAACATCCGGCAGTCCCCTGGTCTGATAATCCACTCCGTACATTTCTCCCGGAACATGAAGAATCGGATGTTCTTTCCGGAAAGCAATGGCATTCTTTACAAACTGAAACAGGGATTCATTTTTCTTCAGTGCTTTCCAGTCAATCCATCCAACCTGATTATCCTGACAATAGGCATTATTATTTCCGTTCTGCGAATTTCCAAACTCATCCCCGCCATAGATCATAGGAACACCCTGACTGAGTAGCACCATAAGAAAAGCATTTCTGATCTGACGTTCTCTCATCTGTCTGATCTGCAGCCTTCTGCTTGGCCCTTCCACGCCACAGTTCCAGGAATAATTATAACTGCTGCCATCGTGATTATTCTCCTGATTTGCTTCATTATGTCTGTAATTATAGGTCACCATATCATTCATGGTAAAGCCATCCTGACAGGCCATATAATTAATGACTGCATAGGTATTTGGATTCCTTCTGATATGGTAAGCAGCCGCTGAAACCATATCCTCGTCACTTTTCAGAAAACGGCGCATATCCTGCAAAAATCCCGGATTATACTGTGCAATACATTTGTCTTCCGGTTTCTTCTTTTTCCGGATCTGGCTCTCATCAAAATCGTGAAACATCAGCCGGGTATCACTTAAAACTCCGTCATGCATCAACAATTTGGCAGAAACTCCCTCACCCAATACATGAAATCCGTCTACATGATAATAAAGCTTCCAGAACTGCAATGCCCTGAGTGCTGTCACAGGATTACATTCTCGTGGAAAATACATTTCCATGATACAGGCAATTCCGGCCTGATGCAGTTTTTTAATGAATGTTTTAAACTCTTTCTCCGGATCATCTGTTGCACAGTAAGATCTCTTGGGTGCAAAATAATAGCCATACATATATCCCCAGAAATTAACACGTCCCTGTGTATGCTTCTCAGATACCATTTTCTCAGATTCAGAATTCTTACAGGTACCGCTTTCCATAAATTCATATGCAGGCATCAGTTCAATTGTATTGATACCAAGCTCTTTCCAGTACGGGATCATTTCCTCCAGTGCCTGAAAAGTTCCCTTTGTACCGGTTATCGTCCGATTCGCTTTTGTATATCCGCGCACATGCAGTTTATAAAGGATCATTTCGTGATATGGAATAGCCGG
>NZ_JBWJVQ010000069.1:0-2723 GCF_056339875.1 Blautia sp. ZXY-1-C6 | reverse complement strand
CTGCATAACCATTCTCTTTATTCTCTCCTGAAAGGCGCACATTGATATGATTCTCCCCAAGCCATTTCAGAAGACTTACAAATCTTGAATCAATACTGATGATATCTGCACTGAAAACGCCGTCATCCTCTTTAAATTCAAAGGATGTACGTTTGATTGGATTAGTAAAAATACCGCAGGAATGATGTTTCCACTGACGGCTGCTGTTATCCAGAATCATGATCGGTTTCTCAGGGGAAGTCTCCTTTTCATTAGACTGGAAAGTAGTGTAGGTACATTCAGACTGTACACCTGGTTTCTTGTCTGAAGCACCGCTGAAATCAAATACTGGCATGGTAAATACTCCTTTTATCTTATCATACAACGCATGACATATTTCTGTTACGCATCTCTGCAATCCTGCCGGAAGCTATTTATTATTCTAGCAGAATCTTTTCTTTTAATCAATTCTGTAAATGTATTTATTGCATAAATATTCAATAAATTATATCCTCATTTATTCCCCCAAAATCATTGACGGTAACATTCGCAGGCCTTATAATAGTAGTAACTGAGAATTTCCAGAAACTCTCTGGAAAATCGGAATTTACTTTTAGGAGAGCAAAATGAGCAAAATTATTTTAACCGGTGACCGCCCAACAGGCCGCCTTCATGTTGGACATTATGTTGGTTCATTATCCGAGCGTGTTCGTTTACAGAACTCCGGCTTATATGATGAAATTTATATTATGATCGCAGATGCACAGGCATTAACAGATAACGCTGAACACCCTGAGAAAGTTCGCCAGAACATCCTTCAGGTTGCCCTGGATTATCTTGCATGCGGCATTGATCCTGAGAAATCCACTATCTTTATCCAGTCCATGGTTCCGGAGCTTACAGAGCTTACTTTCTATTATATGAACCTTGTTACTGTGGCACGTGTACAGCGTAATCCTACAGTTAAATCTGAAATCCAGATGCGTAATTTTGAGGCAAGCATCCCTGTTGGATTCTTCTGCTATCCGATCAGCCAGGCTGCAGACATCACTGCATTCCGCGCTACTACTGTTCCGGTTGGCGAAGATCAGCTTCCAATGCTCGAGCAGTGCAAGGAGATCGTACACAAATTTAATACTGTTTATGGCGAAACTCTGACAGAGCCTGAGATTATTCTGCCATCCAATAAAGCCTGCTTACGTCTGCCAGGTATTGACGGAAAAGCAAAAATGAGCAAATCTCTCGGAAACTGCATCTACCTTTCAGATGAAGAAGCAGATGTTAAGAAGAAGGTTATGTCCATGTTCACAGACCCGAATCATCTTCGTGTGGAAGATCCGGGACGTGTGGAAGGAAACCCTGTATTTATTTATCTGGATGCATTCTGTAAACCGGAATATTTCGCAGAGTTCCTGCCTGAATATCAGAATCTGGATGAACTGAAAGCCCATTATACACGCGGCGGTCTGGGTGATGTCAAGGTTAAGAAGTTCCTGAACAAAGTACTCCAGGCAGAGCTTTCTCCAATCCGCGAGAGACGTAAATACTGGGAGCAGCATCTTGATGATGTATATGATATCCTCAAAGAGGGAAGCAAGGTTGCTGAAGCAAAAGCTGCACAGACACTTCATGATGTTCGTTCAGCAATGCAGATCAACTACTTTGATGATAACAGCTTAATCAAATAATTGTATGCCGGTGGCTACAGCGACCGACAACAATGCGTAAATAAGAAATTCAAACGCAAGATTGTTCAAAAATCAACTTATTGACACATCAAAACAAGGTTCAGGCAAAAGCATTCTGCTCACGTCTGAACCTGTTCTGTTATTTCTTCACTGACTTTCTTTTCAATCTATTTTACAGATAAAATCTATCCGATATCTTTCATATCCGATATCTTTCATATCTGATACCATTTGATCTCATTTGCCTCCATATGTAACCGGAAGCTGCTTCCATCACCTCTGTAAACTACTGTATCCTGTGGTTCGTAAGTGTTGTTGACTACGCAGTATTTTCCATTTTTTACGTAAGCATGTACTTCTACATTGTAGTTGGTTGAATACCAGCAGTGAAGTTCTTCCTCTGCGGATGCTGACCAAAGGACTGCACGATAAAGCACGCGGCTGTTCTTAAAGCTGTATGGAAGTCCGCTGATATAAACGCCTCTTCCTTTACCGAAAGTCTTTACAGCCATCTGCACTTCCTGGTCTTTCTGGATTAAGATTTCTGTTTCCGGTAAGGCATAAATGTTCTTCTTTACCTTCACCGAAATCAACCTCGCCTTCTGCATCTTTAAGGATGAAATGATCTCTGTGTTCTTCCCAGTTATATTTATCTGTATTCAGGTTAAATCCATGTTCTTCTTCTACTCCAAGTACATCATCTAACTGAATGAATCTGCCCTGCCACTGATGTGCTGCCGGTTCTCCTACACCGATAAATCCACCGCCATTATATACAAATTCTCTGACTGCTGTGATGATTGTTTCGTCAATCCAGTTCTCGCCGCCTGACTGTGCAGTGTCCGCATCTCCCACATTGATCACTACGTCAAATTTCTTCAGAAGATCTTTGTCTGCTTTGATATCGTCAAAGCTGATAAATGATACATCAAACGGTGCGCCGCTTAATGCTTCGATAATTCCGAAATAAGAATAATTCTGCTTGTAATAGATGGCGTGATGTACCATATGGTTACCCCATGAGCACATCTTTCCCCAACGAGTCAGGACTGCTAC
>NZ_JBWJVQ010000068.1:0-11281 GCF_056339875.1 Blautia sp. ZXY-1-C6 | reverse complement strand
CTCTGCAGTGGCGATCATCGTACCCATCATGGCTTATGCAATATGGGATGGTTCATAAATTACTGAACAGGAATAAAAAGGTGGTGGATTCGGATATGGAGAATATTATTTTTGACGTTGGACAGGTTCTTGTAAAATATGACTGGGAGACCTATCTGGACAGTTTTGGTTTTCCGAAGGAAGAGCGTGATAAAATTGCGGAAGTGGTATTTCAGAGCAATACCTGGAATGAGAGAGACAGAAGCAGCGAGACTGAGCAATATTATGTAGATCAGATGGTAAAAGCTGCACCGGAGTACGAAAAGGATATCCGGGAGGTAATGCGCCGTTCTGACGAGACAATTGAGAAAACAGATTATGCGGAAACCTGGGTGAGATATCTGAAAGATAAAGGATATCATGTTTATATTCTTTCCAATTATGCAACTGACACACTGGAGAGAACGGAGGATAAACTTACGTTTCTTAAATATGTAGACGGAGCAGTGTTCTCCTGTCAGGTGAAGCAGATCAAACCGGAACCGGAAATTTACAAAACCCTGCTCGGACGCTACCATCTTGACCCGGAGAAATCCGTATTTCTGGATGACAGAGCGGAGAACTGTGAGGCAGCCAGAAAACAGGGAATCCATGCAATTCAGTTTAAATCTTTTAAACAGGCAGCAGCAGAACTGGAGAAACTGGGCGTCAATTAAAATTGTTACTGTTCACTCCGTTCTCAGTAACATAGCCAAAATTCATTCTAGTACAGCGTTTCGTAAATAACTATACCAATCGCGTAGAATGCGGATTCGAGTGTGCTGGTATAAAAACGCAGGCGTAGCGGGCTACGCTGAGGCTTTTAGACCTGTGCAATCGGATTCGCAGACAAGTGAGTGGTATAGTTATTTCGAAAACGATGTACTAGATTGCCTGCGGCAATGGAATTTTGGCTTGTATGTCTCGGGATTTTGGCATATTCATGCCAAAACACCTCGCGGGCTAGTGGTGTGTGAACAGTAACTTAAAATTCACTAAAAATACAAAGAATATCATTTGTATTTTTAACTGAAAGATGATATAATAATAAAGCTTGTGGAAGGAATATTTTCCATATGTTTCCGCACAGGCATAATACCTATGAAATATTGGAAAAGAGGATTAAAGGAAATGAGCGATAAAACAATCTTAGAGCAGTGGCGTGCCATCGCCTATGACCAGCAGGCAGACCGTAATAAACTTCAGAGATTTTGGGCAAATTATTTTAATATTGAAAAAGGAATTTATGAGCAGCTTCTTAGCAACCCGGATGAGGTAGTAACCGGTACAGTTAAGGAACTGGCTGAGAAATACGGACAGGAAGTTCTGACAATGGTTGGTTTTCTTGATGGAATCAATGACAGTCTGAAGATTCCGAACCCGATTGAGACAATGGATGAGAACACAAAGGTTTCTCTGTGCTTTGATAAAGAACTTCTTTATAAGAACATGGTAGATGCAAGAGCTGACTGGCTGTATGAACTGCCACAGTGGGATGCGATCTTCACACCGGAGAAGAGAAAAGAACTTTATCTTGAGCAGAAGAAATCAGGAACAGTTGTCAAAGCAAAGAAAATCGGACGTAATGATCCTTGTCCTTGCGGAAGCGGCAAGAAATATAAATATTGCTGCGGTAAGAATGCGTAAGCATCCAAATTTGGAATATATTATCGTGCTTGGTGCCCATGTAGAAGGCACCCGGCTTACAAAAGCCCTTCTGGAACGTACCAGGAGGGCTTTACAGTATATGGAAGAGAATCCTGAGACTAAGGCTGTTCTGTCCGGAGGAAAAGGGGACGGAGAATCTATCACAGAAGCTCAGGCAATGTGCAATTATCTTGTGGAACATGGAATTGACAGAGAACGACTGATTCTGGAAGAGAAATCTACCAACACAACAGAGAATCTGAAGTTCAGTCTGGGAATGATCGGACTGAATCATTCGGTGGGCATTGTCACCAATAATTTTCATGTTTTCCGGGGAACGGCCATAGGAAAGAAATGTGGATGCAGAGAAATTTATCCCATTCCTTCCAGATACCGTTCATGGAGACTTCTGATATATATTCCAAGAGAAATCCTGGCAATCATCAAAGATAAGCTGATGGGAAATATGTGACTGTTATGCGAATCACTATTTGACAGAGAAATATTTTTCCTTAATAACAGAAACCGGCATTTCCTGTCCGGTCCAGATCTGGAAAGCTTTAGCCCCCTGATGAAGAAGCATATACATGCCATTAAAGGTCTGGCATCCGGCTGCTTTAGCCTCTCTGAGCAGTCGGGTTTCCTGTGGCTCATAGACAACATCTGCCACTACAAGCTCAGGACGGAACAGAGATGTATCTTTGATGATGGTATCGTCGATATCCGGAACCATGCCTACAGAGGTTGCATTGATCAGCAGATAACTCTGTGCAATGGAATCTCGCAATGCAGTATGATCATCATTGTCGAAGAGGCAGACCTGGCAGCCTGTTTTAGCAGAGAGATTCTCAGCGAATTTCTGTGTGCGATTCCAGTATCTGCTGGTGCGGCGGGCAAAAATATGTACGGAAGCCGCACCGTCCAGGGCAGACTGTGCACAGATGGCCATCGAAGCTCCTCCTACTCCCATGACAGTTATATTTTTACCGGTAATATCATGTCCCGCATCACGTACAGATTGCATAAAACCGTACCCGTCTGTATTGTATCCGATTAACTTTCCGTTATCGTTCAGTACAGTATTGACAGCACCGATCAGTTGGGCTTCAGGGGAAAGATCATCCAATAATTCTACAATTTTATTCTTATTCGGCATGGTAAGGTTGAAACCGCGAATGCCGCAAGTCTTTAATCCTGCAACTGCTGCAGGAAGAGTTTCTTCATTTACATCAAAACATAAATATACATAGTCAAGCCCGAGAAGGCGAAATGATTCATTGTGCATCAAAGGGGAAATGCTGTGTGCCACCGGGCTTCCTAAAAGCGCGGTAAGACCTGTGTGTCCGGTAATATTATTCATGTTAAAATCCTCCAGTCTGTTTTGTAGCAGAGACATAAAATACTGTCTGAATTGTGACAGTATAGAAGATGCCCTTCTAAAACATAGAAATTATCTATCATTTTATTCTAACTTCAATTATATGTCAATACATGTTCATTTTGGTTTATATGATAAAAACTGTCGATTTAGTGCGACAAATAATAAGACATAATTCCTCCGTTTTGACAAAATCCGCATACTTTATCACGTATAATGAATCTCACTTACCGAAGTGAAGGAGAAGTCAGAGGCAGTATCAGACGGAGGGAAGGAAATGCATTACGAAATATACATAGATGTAGTTTTTTTCACAAATCTCCTGATAGATTACATATTGATCAGATTTACAGGAATATTATTCCGATGTGGAAGAAGCAGAAAAAGAGCTCTTCTGGGAGCTGCTGCAGGTGCGGTGTTTTCCTGCTGGATCATTTATCTGCAATCTTTTCTGAAGTCTGGGATTTTTCTTCCGGCACTTGTCCTGCTGCATGGTGGCTGTGCTGCAGGAATGCTTGTGATCGGATGTAATCTGAAAAGGGGAAGTCTGCTGCTTAAAGCAATACTTACACTGTATTTTGCCGCATTTCTGTGTGGAGGGTTCTGGGAAGTGATCGTCAGTGATAAGTTGACAGTCAAAATGTTTCTGATCCTTGCAGCAGCAACGTGGTCCGGCATTACAGCGTTGTCATATCTGATGGATTCCATGAGAATACGGACAAAGAATATCTATCCGATAACCATATACTATAAAGGATGTGGATATCCTTTTCAAGGATTTTATGATTCCGGAAATCTGCTTATGGATTCTGTAAACGGAAAACCTGTATCTGTAGGGACAGAAAAAGTTTTATCTGAAATATGTTCAGAAGAAACCGTAAGCTGTTTAAAACACCTGAAAGAAAATCCCGGGGAGTCTGGGAAACCGGGAACTGCCGGGCTTCATCCACATTTTACTTTTTTTCACAGTATAGGAAAAGAACAGGGGATGATGCTGGCTGTTACCTTTGAGAAACTCTGCATTCAGACTCCAGCAGAGGTTGTCTGCATAGACAATCCGGTATTTGCATTTTCATTTGAAACATCCGCTTTTGGTAAGGAATACGAGGTACTTTTGAATTCCAGATTACTTTAACGGGAGGGGTTGTGACTATGAGCTGTTATCCATTACAGGTAGTGTCAAGAATGGTGATGAACCGTTCAGGAGAAGTTTTTTATATTGGTGGAAATGATGTGCTGCCGGCACCACTGGAGCCGAAGCGTGAGGCATTTATACTGCAGAAGCTTGGAACAGGGCAGGAAGAAGAAGCGAAGTCTGTTCTGATCGAACATAATTTAAGGCTTGTGGTGTATATTGCAAAGAAGTTTGATAACACAGGAGTCGGGGTGGAGGATCTGATCTCAATCGGAACGATTGGGCTGATCAAGGCGATCAATACCTTTAATCCTGTAAAAAACATCAAGCTTGCCACTTATGCATCCAGATGTATAGAGAATGAGATCCTGATGTATCTTCGCCGCAACAGTAAGACAAAGATGGAAGTGTCCATAGACGAACCGCTGAACGTAGACTGGGATGGAAATGAACTCCTGCTTTCTGATATTCTGGGAACTGATGAGGATGTGATTTCAAGACGTCTGGAAGATGAAGTGGAGATTTCGTTGTTATCAAAGGCAATTAGAAAGCTTTCACCGCGTGAGCAGACGATCATTCGCCTTAGATTTGGTCTGGGAAAGGAGAATGCTGCAGAGAAAACACAGAAAGAGGTTGCAGACCTTCTGGGAATTTCTCAATCATATATTTCCAGACTGGAAAAAAGAATCATGAAGAGATTGAAAAAGGAAATTGTGAAATATGAATAGACGTAATTGGGGAATGTAGTATAATGATATAAAGGATAGTAACTATTCAGCAATCCGCCTGTAACTGTGAAAGCACTGAACGGTTATGATATAAGCAAACTGTGGGAAATGTTTGCAGTGGGTGATTCACAGATATCAAGTCGGGGAAAGAAAAAAGGACAGAAGAGAAAAGTGAAGGTAAATAAAATACAGACAGAAAAAAACAAAGATAAAACTCTGAGGCAGGATACAGAAAGCTGCATACTGACAGATTGCAGTTTATGTCCGAGAAATTGCCATGTAGACAGAACAGCCGGAAAAACCGGATACTGTGGAATGGATCAGAAGGTTAAGATTGCAAGGGCAGCTTTGCATATGTGGGAAGAACCATGTATTTCGGGAACCAGAGGTTCCGGGGCAGTCTTTTTTACAGGATGCAATCTGAGATGCTGTTTCTGCCAGAACCGGGAAATTGCCATTGGTGACAGTGGCCTTGAGATCACTGAGGAAAGACTGGCAGAAATATTCCTGGAACTGCAGGAAAAGGATGCTGCAAATATCAATCTGGTAACCGGAACACATTATATTCCACAGATCATCGCAGCTTTGGACTGTGCAAAGAAGCATGGGCTTAATATTCCGGTTGTCTATAACTGTGGTGGATATGAGAACACAGAGACATTGAAACTTCTGGACGGATATGTGGACATTTATCTTCCGGATTACAAATATGCGGAGAGCGAATTGGCGGTGAAATTTTCACATGCGAATGATTATCCTGAAAGAGCTATGGAAGCAGTTAATGAGATGGTACGCCAGACAGGAATGCCACAGTTTGATGCAGAGGGATATATGAAACGTGGGACTATTGTGAGACATCTTATATTGCCGGGGCATACAAGAAATTCAAAAAAGGTTCTGAAACTTTTACATAAGACTTTTGGAAAGCAGATTTATATCAGTATCATGAATCAGTATACGCCGGTTTTTGAGCAGAAAGAATATACAGAACTGAATCGTTGTGTAACCAGAAGAGAATATGAAAAAGTTCTGGACTATGCATTTGAGCTTGGGATTGAAAATGGATTTTTTCAAGATGGTGAAACTGCCAGAGAGAGTTTTATTCCTGCGTTTGATTATGAAGGTGTGAGAAAAATGCTATAAAATAAAAAACTCCCATAAATGGAAGGAGGCCGGTACTTTCGTACCGGCGCGTATGAAAAAGAAAAATATTTATAAGAAAGATTCATCATCTTTCTGAAGTTCATTATATCCAATAAATATGAATAAAATATGAATACAGTGTAAAAAAATAAAATTTGTTTTACCAAAATATTTTTAGAATTTCTTCCATGTATCCCTTACAAACAATATCAGTAACGGGAAAATCTCAAGACGTCCTGCCAGCATATCAAAAGTAAGGATAAGCTTTGAAAACCAGGAGAACATGCCGAAGTTTCCGGTAGGTCCTACCAGTTCCAGACCAGGTCCGATATTATTAAAGGTTGCCGCAACCGCCGTAAAATTCGTGATCAGATTGAAATCGTCAAAGGCAATCAGGAATATGGAGGATGCAAAAATCAGCATATATACAATGAAGAAAATATTTGTGGAACGAACAACTTCATGTGGGATGGCTTTGCCGTCCATTTTTATTTTCTTTACCGCATTTGGATGCAGAAAAATATGAAGCTCCTTGCGGACTGTTTTGCAGAGAATCAGGATCCTGGATACTTTAATGCCGCCGCCTGTACTTCCGGCACATGCACCGATAAACATCAGCAGTACCAGGATTGTCCGCGAAATTTCCGGCCAGGTATTAAAATCTGTTGTTGCATATCCGGTTGTTGTGATAATGGAACCAACCTGGAAAGCTGCCTGCTGAAAAGCTTTGGCTGCACTTCCGAAAATATGGTAAATATTGCAGGCGATGATAAGAATTGCAATACCGATGATTCCGAAATAATACCGCACTTCTTCCATTTTAAAAGCCTGAGCAAATTTTTTTGTGATAATGAAAAAGTAAGCATTAAAGTTAACGCCAAATAAAATCATAAATACAGTAATGACCACCTGCAGATATGTACTGTAACTGGCCATGCTGTCATTTTTAATACCAAATCCTCCGGTACCTGCAGTACCGAAAGCTGTACATATGGAGTCAAACAGCGGCATACCACCGACCAGAAGAAGCAGGATCTGGATCACTGTCATTACGAAATAAATAGAATACAGAATTTTGGCAGTTGACTGTACTTTTGGCGCAAGCTTGCTTACAGATGGTCCGGGACTCTCCGCTTTCATAAGATTCATGTGATAACCGCCGGTAAGTGGTAGAAGGGAGAGGATGAAAACCAGAACCCCCATTCCGCCGATCCAGTGCGTGAAGCTTCTCCACATCAGCATACAATGAGGAAGCGCCTCCACATCGCTGAGAATACTGGCTCCTGTTGTAGTAAAACCTGAAACTGTTTCAAATAATGCATCTACAGGATTTGGAATGCTTCGGCTGATCACAAAGGGGATTGCTCCTATGATACTCAGAACGATCCAACTTAATGCTACAGTCACGAAACCTTCTTTTGTGTAGAAAGCCTTTCTTGTCGGCTTTTTCCTGGTGAGAGGAAGCCCGATGACCAGGCATAAAGCAATCGTGATCAGAAAAGTTACACCGGAAGTTTCCTGATAGATCAGTGCCGTAATTGCGGGCAGAGCCATAAATACAGCTTCAATTTTCAGAATCATTCCGATGATATAGATAATAATGGAATAGTTCATGATTTGGCTCCTTTATTTTTCCAGAATATCTGTGATATCGCGAAGGCCCTTCTGAGAAGTTACTATGATAACGGTATCTCCAACCTGAATGGTATCCTGGCCTCTGGGAATCCTGACCTGACCATTTCGGTTCAGGTAACCTACAAGAAGGTTTTTCTTCAGGTTCAGTTCAGATAATGGAATGCCTGTTACCGGTGAATTTTCGCGGATGGCAAATTCCAGAGCTTCTGCCTGATTATCCAGGATATGATAAAGGGTTTCAATATTGCTGCCGATGCTGTTCTGCATGGCACGTACATACTGCAGGATATAGTCGGCTGTGATATATTTCGGATAAATGACGCTTCCGATATCAAGGTTATCAATGACATCATCAAAGGCAAGGCGGTTTACCTTGGCAACCAGTTTGGCATTGGAAACTGTTTTGGCAAAGAGTGAAAGGAAAACATTTTCCTCATCCATGTTTGTGAGTGATACAAAAGCCTCTGTGCGTGAGAGTCCCTCTTCCATAAGGAGAGAACGATTGGTTCCGTCTCCGTTAATGATAGTTGCCTCCGGAAGCAGATCACTTAAGGTTTCACAGCGGGACTCATTCTGTTCGATGATCTTAACGGAGATGTTCATATCAAGCAGGGCTTTTGTAAGGTAATAGGAAATGGTTCCTCCGCCGACAATAATGGCGTTTTTTACCTGATTGGTTTTCAGGCCGATCTTTTTGAAAAAGGCTGCTGCATTCACCGGGGAAGCAAGAATGGAAACCATATCTCCGTCGTGGATCACCTGATTACCGCCGGGAATAGATACATGATCCCGGCTTTCTACTGCGCAGAACAAGACGTCGCATTTCAGGGCTTCCGTAATGCGTGAGATTGTCATGCCATCCAGATTAAATTCAGGAAGCACTTTGAATTTCAGCATTTCCACACGACCACGTGCGAAAGTATCAATCTTGATAGCTGAAGGAAAGCGTAAGAGACGGGAAATTTCCTGTGCAGCTGCAAGCTCCGGGTTAATGATCATAGTAACACCCAGACGCTTCTTGATGAAGCTGATCTCTTTGGCATAGATAGGATTGCGGACACGGGCAATCGTCTGGCAATGGCCGGTTTTCTGTGCGATCAGGCAGCAGAGGAGATTCATTTCATCAGAGCCGGTTACGGCAATCAGGATATCTGCATTCTCAATACCTGCTTCCACCAGCGTGTTGATACTTGCACCGTTTCCCACGATACCCATGGCATCAATGTCATCCTGAAGGGAAGTGATTACATTAGAAGAAACGTCTATAAGAGTAATGTCGGATTCTTCTTCCTGAAGCTGTTCTGCCAGGGTACGTCCAACTTTACCGCACCCAACAATAATTATCTGCATAATTCCTCCAATAAGGGGGCTGTCACATAATATCTATGTGAGACAGCCCCTTTTATATCATATTTTTGTTTGTAATTGCTCAATATTTTTGGCAATTACTTTTGTGGCTATTAAGCTAAGAATACTATAGCACCACCAGATATATTTGTAAAGCAAATATGAAATTTCTGCGATTTTTAAGATGGAGTGTATTACTGCTCATTCCGTTCTCAGTAACACGCTTCGCGATGCTAATCGCATAAATTCGCGCAGTATGTCGCAGGTTTTGGCTGCGTACTTTATTTATTGCTGTTGCATGATGCAGTGCAGGGATTATCAAATCCCGGGGTAAAAGCATAGAAGTTTTTGGCATCAAGTTCTTCCTGAATGGACTGAAGAGCTTCCCCAAATCTCTGGAAATGAACAACTTCTCTGGCACGCAGGAATTTGATGGGATCCGCAATCTCAGGTATATTGCGGACTACTCTGAGAATATTGTCATAAGTAGAACGGGCTTTCTGCTCTGCAGCAAGATCCTCGAACAGATCAGTGATCGGATCACCTTTACTCTGAAATTCACATGCATTAAATGGTATGCCACCTGCTGCCTGTGGCCAGACTCCCACTGCGTGATCGATATAATACGGTCCGAATCCGGATTTCTCAATTTCCTCCATGGAAAGGTCCCGGGTAAGCTGATGTACAATAGTGGATACCATTTCCAGATGACTGAGTTCTTCTGTTCCTATGTCGTTGAGCAAAGCAGAAGTCGTCCGGTTCGGCATGGTAAAACGCTGGGAAAGATAACGCAGGGAAGCGCTGATCTCACCGTCCGGGCCACCGGAGTGCAGTACCCTATAATAGCCCCGCAAACCCAGTGTTTATGCGGGTTTGTGGGATTTTTAACTCAGAAAAAATATTACAAAAATGTTAAAAAGGCCGAAATAGCACTTTTTTATGGATGGATGAAATTCAGGAAATAATGATGTCAAAAGACATTTTTCCGGATTCTTTATCATATATAATCTGCTCCACAACACTTCTGATCAGATTTCCCTTTTCTTCATAACCTACGTCTGGATTCTTCAGGACATCCGCAACAGAACGGATCTCTTTCAGAATTTTTTCTGTGTCAGGCTGCTCTGCCTGCTCTTCCTGCAATAACTGTGAAAGGGCAGCAGTCAATTCTAACCGATCTGATACCAGACGATCCTTATTATTCTTATATTCTTCCAGAGTATCTACGCCTGCCTCATAAGCCTCTTTGATTCTGCCTTCTCTCATGGCGAGCTTACTGATCTCTCTTTGCAACTGATCAATCTGTAGTGAATGATCAGTCTTTTTCTTTTTACACACATATGTAAATTCTGCTCCATCTAAGATCTGATCAAAATAACTTATCACAGCTTCTTCAGCCTTTTTGACTGATAAGGCAACAGAAGTCTTATGAAATCCCTTTGCGTACTTCCAGCACTGGAAATAAGGACACTTATTATTACCGGTATAAGAAAGCGTGGCCCCGCAGACAGAACACTTCAAAAGACCGGATAGCCAGTGCTTACAGGCAGAGACATTCCGTGCCTTGACCGGACGTTTCCGGGAAGCGATCAGTTTCTGGCGTTTTTCATACCGTTCCCTGGAAAGACGTACCTCATGGCTTCCTTCAAATTCCACTCCGTTCCAGACAACAGTTCCGCAATAGAAGGGATTTCCAAGAATCCGGTCAACACTGCGCCGCTCGAAGAGTTTTCCACGTTTCGTCCGGTATCCGAGATCATTGCAACGCCTGGCAATAGCTGTCTCATCTAAGTTCTGATTATCATACAGGTCCATGATATAAGAGACAATGGCATATTCAGCTTCATTAATGATATAAGGCTTTCCATGTCCAACTGCAGTATAGCCAAGACAGGGAGACGTCTGATAGCCTTTTTGCAGGGCTTTTTCTTTCATGCCACGTAAAACCTCACCTGACAATCGAATGGAGTAGTATTCATCCATCCATTCTATGATACGCTCGATCAGACTGCCAAAAGGTCCCTCAATCAGTGGCTCAGATACACTGATCACGTCTACATTATCCTTCTTGAGCATACTCTTGTATACGATAGACTCTTCCTGGTTACGGGCGAAACGACTGAATTTCCATACCAGGATCACATCAATGGGGTGAGAGGGCTGCTTCGCCAGGGCAATCATCTTCTGAAACTCCGGGCGCTTCTGTGCATGCCGGCCGGAAACACTCTCAGTAAAGATAAAGTCCCCAGA
>NZ_JBWJVQ010000067.1:0-4301 GCF_056339875.1 Blautia sp. ZXY-1-C6 | reverse complement strand
TAGTAATATTAGTTCTTGTTCCTGTAACACCAAGAGAAGAAACACAATACACAAACCCTTCCGCATCCTTCGCAATCTGTGCGACCCTCTCATGAGAAGTCGGCGCAATCAGAGAGATCAGATCAACACCGTATTTCTTACATACAATATCAAACTCTTCTTTTTCCTCAAATGGCACATCTGGCAGAATCAAACCATCCATTCCGATTTCTGCAGCTGTTTTAATAAACCGCTCCGTTCCGTAAGAAAATACCACGTTTGCATAAGTCATAAACACCATAGGAACAGAACTGTTCTTTCTGATCTTTACCACCATGTCAAATACCTTATCTGTAGTCACACCACCGGAAAGTGCTCTCACATTTGCTCTCTGGATCACCGGTCCCTCTGCTGTAGGATCAGAAAACGGAATCCCAAGCTCGATCAGGTCTGCACCAGCTTCCTCCATTGCATAGACAAGCTGCTCTGTCACTTCCAGAGACGGATCTCCACAGGTAATAAACGGGATAAATGCCTTTCCTTTTTCAAATGCTTCTGTAATTCTCTTATTCATGGATATCCTCCCCTCTGTAACGCGCGATTGCTGCACAGTCCTTATCTCCACGTCCGGAAATTGTAATGACCACGATCTGGTCTTTTCTCATCTGTGGAACAATTTTCCTTGCGTAAGCGACTGCATGAGCACTTTCGATGGCAGGAATGATTCCCTCTGTTCTGGAAAGATACTCAAATGCTTCCACTGCTTCTTCATCTGTGACAGGTACATATTCTGCACGTCCTGTATCATAGAGATGCGCATGTTCCGGTCCGATTCCCGGATAATCCAGACCTGCGGAAATGGAATATACAGGTGCGATCTGACCATATTCATCCTGACAGAAATAAGATTTCATTCCATGGAAGATTCCCAGTTTGCCGGTTGCAATGGTAGCTGCTGTCTCTGCCGTATTTACGCCACGTCCTGCTGCCTCACATCCGATCAGACGGACATCTTTGTCATTGATAAAATTGTAGAATGTTCCGATCGCATTGGATCCGCCACCTACACATGCAAGAACTGCATCCGGAAGTCTGCCCTCTTTTTCAAGGATCTGCTCTTTGATTTCTTTGGAGATCACTGCCTGAAAATCGCGAACAATTGTAGGGAACGGATGAGGTCCCATTACAGAACCAAGTACATAATGTGTATCGGAAATACGGTTTGTCCACTCTCTCATTGTCTCGGAAACAGCATCCTTCAGTGTTGCAGTACCGGAAGTAACTGCATTGACCTTTGCACCCAGAAGACGCATTCTGTATACATTTAATGCCTGACGTTCTGTGTCTTCCTTTCCCATGAAGATTTCACATTCCATACCCATAAGAGCTGCTGCTGTTGCTGTTGCCACACCATGCTGACCTGCGCCTGTTTCTGCAATGACACGGGTCTTGCCCATTTTTTTTGCAAGAAGTACCTGACCAAGTACATTGTTGATTTTGTGAGCACCTGTATGGTTTAAATCTTCTCTCTTTAAGTATACTTTTGCTCCACCCAGATCTTCTGTCATGTGAGATGCAAAGTAGAGACGGGATGGTCTTCCTGCATATTCATTCAGAAGCTCTGTAAGCTCTGCGTTAAACTCCGGGTCATCTTTATAATGGTTGTAGGCTTCCTCCAATTCGATGACAGCATTCATCAGTGTTTCCGGAATGTACTGTCCTCCATGGATGCCGAATCTTCCTTTTGACATCTGTATATGTCCTCCTTTTATGTATGTAATCCCTGGCCTGTCAGATGGTCGGTCAGAGTATTCTATGTTCTTTCTGAATTAGTCAAGCGGATATTCGCAATCCGCTTCGCTACTTGCTCATAACCGAATAACTGCTCCGCAGTTTATCAGAAGGAGCTTGCACTCCTCCTGATACAAGCAAGTCCCCACCCACTGCTTATTGCTTTTCGCAATTGAAGCAGGTGACTTACTTGATTCGGTTATCTTATTTTATATGCACCAGTTGAACTGCCTTCAAAATCTTATCTCTGTCTTTCATTCCATCCGTCTCCACGCTGCTGCTCAGATCTACTGCATAGGGATGAATAGTCCGGACGGCTGTTTCCAGATTATCTGCACCCAGTCCTCCTGCCAGGAAAAACGGTCTGTCTATCTCCGGGATCAGTGACCAGTCAAAGGTCTGTCCGGTTCCACCGCCACCCTGATCAAGCAGTATATAATCTGCAGGACTTTTCAGGGCTTTTTCAATATCCTGAGCCGTTTTTACGGAAAAGGCCTTTATAACCTGATGACCTGTATTCTTTTGGATTCTCCGTATATATGCCTCATCTTCCTGTCCATGAAGCTGTGCAATATGGATAGTTCCGTCAAGAAGCAGTTCCTCCACACGCTCAGGTGCTACATTTACAAAAACACCTACAGGGATAATGTCCGGATTAAGTTTTGCAGTAAGTTCTCTCACCAATGCACCTGTAACATTTCTGCTGCTCTTCGGAAATTCTATGATAAATCCACAGTAATCAGGTTTTGCTTCATTTACATAGGTAATGTCTTCCGGGCGTTTCAGACCACAGATTTTGATTTTGGTTCTTTGCTGTTGTTCTCTGGTCATATTCTATCCTCTCAGATAATATTCGATCTTTCAGCGTAACGGGCTGCCATTCAGGCTTTCCAGCGCTGCTTTCTTGTTCGGGCTTCGCATCAGTGTTTCCCCGATCAGTACCGCATCCACTTTATCCTCATAAAGAAGCCGGATATCCTCCGGGGTGCGGATTCCGCTCTCGGAAACAAAAACCACATTGTCCGGTGCCATTTTTCTCAGGCGAATGCTGTTGTTCATATCTACCTGAAAGGTTCTCAGATCCCGGTTATTGACTCCCACGATCTCTGCCCCGAGATTTAAGGCCCTGTCCACTTCGTACTCATCGTGTGCTTCTACCAGTGCATCCAGTCCCAGCTCTTTTGCAAGCTGTCTGTATGCTCTTAATTCTCCGTCATCCAGGATGGCGCAGATAAGCAATACCGCGGAAGCACCAAGGGATTTCGCCTGATAGATCATATATTCATCTACTGTAAAATCCTTGCGGAGTACAGGTATCTGTACAGCGGCTGCGATTTCTCTCAGATACTGGTCTGCTCCCTGGAAATAAAAAGGTTCTGTGAGACAGGAGATTGCACTTGCACCTGCCTGTTCATATTCCTTTGCAATTGCCAGATATGGAAAATCCGGTGCGATCAGTCCCTTTGAGGGGGAGGCTTTCTTTACCTCGCAGATATAGGACATACCATCTTTTTGTAATGCCTGGAGAAATGTGATTTTCTGCCTTGCATTTTTATTTACTTCCTGAATCCGGTTCTCCAACTCCGAAACAGAAATACGGGATTTTTCTTTTGCAATTCTTTCTCTTGTTCTGGCTGCTATTTCTTCTAATATATTCTTCATAATCTCTATGATTTTTCTGTAACTGTTCTGTATATCCACAGTCAGCAGATTACCGGACAGTTACAGATTTCCTTTACATTAGTAATTTGGGGTTGCTTTTTATTTATTTGTCTCTTCTACAAATTCTTCCAGTTTTTTCAGTGCTGCACCGCTGTCGATGAGGGATTCTGCCAGCTTCACTCCTTCTTCTATGGAGGCGGCTTTTCCTGCGATATAGAGTGCTGTACCTGCATTTAAACATACCGCCTGACGCTTCGGACCTTTTTCCTCACCTTTCAGGATTGCTTTTGTGATCTCTGCGTTTTCTGCAGGTGTACCACCTGTCAGGGCACCCTTCTCACATCTCTCATATCCAAACTGTTCCGGTGTGATCTCATAGGAAGTAAATTTGCCATCCCTGATCTCACATACAGAAGTAGGTGCGCACATGGAAATCTCATCCAGACTGTCCTGTCCATAGACAACCATTCCTCTGTTAACGCCCAGATTTGCCATAACCTGTGCCAGTGGCTCCACCAGTGACTGATCGTAAACTCCCATCAGTTCCATGTTTGCACCTGCCGGATTACTTAACGGTCCAAGAATGTTAAATACAGTACGGATTCCTAGCTCTTTACGGATCGGTGCCACATATTTCATTGCAATGTGATAATTCTGCGCAAACAGGAAGCAGATGTTGATCTTTTTCAGGATCTCTGCACTGCGTTCCGGCGTCAGTGTAATCTTCACTCCCAGTGCTTCCAGAACATCTGCTGCACCGGATTTGGAGGATGCTGCCCTGTTTCCATGTTTTGCAACCGGAACACCGCCTGCTGCGATCACCAGAGAAGAAGTAGTGGAAATATTGAAAGAATTAGAACCGTCTCCGC
>NZ_JBWJVQ010000066.1:0-8320 GCF_056339875.1 Blautia sp. ZXY-1-C6 | reverse complement strand
TGCAATTATAAACTATTTTCTGAAAGGAACTTACAATGGATAAACAAGGTTTAGTATTGAATGGCATTGGAAAACAGTTTTATGGAATTACAGTACTGTCTGATATCGATTTTGAAATCCTTCCAGGTGAGATACATGGTCTTCTTGGAGAAAATGGAGCAGGAAAGTCAACTTTGATGAAGATTATCAATGGAGCGCTTACACCTACAACTGGTGATATATATATTGATGGGGAAAAAATGTCTTTTGACTCTCCTCATGCAGCAGCTAATCATGGAATACGAATGGTGTATCAAGAACTAGATCTGTTTCCGCATCTGACCGTGGCAGAGAATATCTGCCAGGGGAATATTCCTAAGAATAAGGCTGGCATGGTTGACTGGAAAGAAATGGAAAGGGTATCAAAAGAACTCCTTAAATTGATTAAAGTGGACATTAATGTAAATGAAAGGATGGATCGTCTTAGTATTGCTCAGCAACAGATTGCAGCAATTGCAAGAGCTTTAAACGGAAATTGTAAATTTATTCTTCTGGACGAGCCGACTTCTGCGTTGCCCAAAAAAGATGTTGAAAATTTATTTGCCATTGTCAGAAATTTGAAAAAGGAAGGAATTTCTGTTGTATTTATTTCTCACAAATTAGATGAGATGATGGATATCACAGATAGAATAACTATATTAAACAATGGAAAAAAAGTAGCTACAGTGCAAACATCAGATATTAATGAAGAGTTGTTGGCAGAAATGGTTGTTGGAAAAACCATCAAAAACAAGTATCCTAAAGTTCGCTATGAAAAGGGCGAAACATTGCTGAGATTTGAACATATTACATTGAAAAACCATTTGAATGATATTTCGTTTGAATTAAAACGTGGTGAAGTTCTTGGAATTGTGGGACTTCTCGGTGCTGGAAAAACAGAAATAGCAAAGGCTCTTTTTGGAGTATATGGAAAAGGTAATGACAAGCTGACAGGAAATATCTGGTTTAATGGCAAAAATGCAAGATATGCATCTCCGGTAGAGGCGGTGAATGCCGGAATAGGATATATTTCAGAAGACAGAGGCGGAGAGGGGCTGCAGGTTAATCAGGCAATTGATTTTAATATTTCGCTAGCGGCATTAAAACATATCAGAAGAGGTGTTTTTCTGGATTTAAAAAAAGAGAAAGCAGTTAATCAGAAATTAATTGAAAAATTGCAGGTTAAATGTGAAAGTATGAAACAAAAGGTGACAAACTTAAGTGGTGGAAATCAGCAGAAAGTTGTTATTGCCAAATGGTTTGCATCAAAAGCCAGGATTATTGTTTTGGATGAACCAACGCGAGGAATTGATATTGGAGCAAAAGTAGAGGTATATAAGCTGATCAATGAAATGGTAGAAGCAGGTATAGGGGTGATATTGTTATCATCAGAAGTACCGGAAGTATTTGGTATGGCTGATAGAATCTTAGTGTTGAAAGATGGCCAGATTACAGGAGAATATGGCATGGATGAAATAAATAAAATAAATGAAACAGATTTACAAAGACTCGTAATGTAAAGGTGGAGGGTTATAAAATGAAAAAGGAATCCAACGGAACAACCATTGTAAAAAATTTCATGAAGTCACAAGGGTCGGTATTTATTATATTGCTGGTAATGTGTATTATTGCATCAATATTTACAGACAAATTTCTTTCTGTTTCAAACCTTAGCAATGTGTTGGCACAGTCTGTAACCTGTGGTATCGCAGCGATTGGCATGACATTTGTTATTCTGACAGGTGGTATTGATCTGTCTGTCGGAGGTTGTATTGTTTTTTCGGCAACGATTGGAACAAAGTTATTGTCAGAAGGGAAAGTAGGAGTAGGAACAGCAATCATCATAATGCTTTTGTTAGGCGTATTGGTTGGTGTTTTTAATGGCTTTTTAATTACGGTATTAAAAATGCCGGCATTTATTGCTACGCTTGCTTCGTCTAATGTAACAGCGGGATTAGCACTTTATATTTCTATGGGAAAGACGATTATAGGGCTTCCTTTGGAATATAGTTTTATTGGCCTTAAAAAGATTGCAGGTGTGCCATTTTGCGTATTACTGATGATTTGCTTATATATAGTCGCGTATATTGTATTGAAATATACAGGATACGGACGCAAGGTATATGCTACAGGAAGTAATCGTAAATCTGCATGGCTAAGCGGAATCAATGTAAGACTGATTGAGTTTTCAGTTTATGTTATTCAGGGTGTCATGTCTGCTCTGGTTGGAGTTGTATTAACGTCAAAATTGTTAACATGTACCAGTACAATTGGTAATGGTATGGAAGTAAATGCGATTGCAGCAGTAGTAATCGGCGGAGCAAGCATGTCAGGTGGAGAAGGTAGCATTGTTGGTACGATTGTTGGAGCTTTAATTTTAACAATTATCAGTAATGCAATGAACCTTATGAGTGTTAATGCATATCTGCAGCAGGTAGTTATGGGATTGATTATTATTATGGCAATTCTGTTTGATATGGTACGTAAAGGATATATTTTCCGTAAACCAGATGAGGAGTAAAAATGTTAATAGAATTAAGTTACATAATAAGTTTGGATATGCCTAAATGGCCAACGAATCCAGCAGAAAGAATTGAATATAATACAGTAATACAAAATGGAGATCCAAGCAATGCATCTTCTGTATTTCACCATTTGCATACAGGAACACATGTAGATGCACCGTTTCATTTTGATGCTAATGGAAAAACAATCGACCAGATTCCGATAGAGGATTTCCATTATACAAAACCATTAGTTCTGGAAATTGCAAAAGGAAAAGGGGAGAGAATTCGATATGAGGATTTAAAATTGCATGAATCTGAAATAAAAGAATGTGATATTTTGTTCTTATATACAGGTCATTCGCGTTTGAGAGATATTTCTCCGGAGGATTTTGTGGATAATTTCCCATGTATGGAGGTAATGGCTGCGAAATATTTACGAAAAGAATTCCCTGAATTAAAGGCAATAGCAATGGATTCTATTAGTTATGATAGTGCTATTACAGGTGGAGATGAAGGGTTTCCATGCCATCATGCGTTGTTGGAAACAAATAGTGAACAGAAAGAACGAACATTGCTTCTTTTTGAAGATGTAAATATTCAGAAGTTATTAGGTGTGGAAAGAATAAAAGAAATTTGTGCATTTCCAATTCGTTTTTCACAGTTGGAAGCTGCTCCTGTAGCGATGGTTGCTATTACTGATCATATCTGATTTTCAATAATACTAGGAGGAAAATAGAATGGATATGTATTCTGTTGTAAAAGAAAATCCGATACTTGCAATACTGAGAAATATCCCATTGGAATATACGGTTGATTATGCGCAGGCAATTGTAGATGGGGGGATTTCGTTTTTTGAAGTGGCTTTGAACAGCGAGCATGGTTTAAAACAGATTGCAATACTACGAGATCGCTTTGGGGAAAAATGTATGATAGGAGCAGGTACAGCAATAAGTGTGGATCTTGCAAAAGCGGCAATAGGAGCAGGAGCTCAATTTTTGCTTACGCCAGGTACACCGATTGATGTGCTTCAGTATTGTGCAAAAAAAGACATTATGTTATTGCCTGGGGTGTTTACACCTGGAGATGTTGCAACAAGTTTGGAATTTGGCTATAAAACAATGAAATTGTTTCCGGCAGGGTGTGCTCCGAAAGGATATCTCAAAGCGCTAAAAGGACCATATGATGAGGCAAATTATATTGCAATTGGTGGCGTAACTATTGATAATATTAATGACTATTTTAAAGAAGGATATATGGGGGTAGGGCTGGCGAGTAACCTTATGCCGTTATCTGTGTTGAAAGATAAAAATTGGGATTTGGGAGTATCTTATGTTCAAAAATATGTATCAAGGGTAAAATGAAGGGTGTGATGATCATTCTAAAATAAAGATATAAAAGAAATTCTGTTGAAGGAGGACATAAGAAAGTGAAAATAGTCGAAGTTAATGCTTACCATGTGCGACCACGATGGGGATTTGTAGAAATTATTACAGATGAAGGAATCACTGGATGGGGTGAGGCAGTACTTGAAGGACATTGTGATGCTGTTCTGGCATGTGTGCAAGAATATAGATCGTATTTGATAGGACAGGATCCATTCCGAATCGAAGACATTTCGGCTACAATCTTTCGCGCTGGATTTTATCGTGGCGGCGGTGTTTTAATGAGTGCTCTTTCAGGTATCGATCAAGCGCTTTGGGATATTAAGGGCAAAGCGTTTGGTGCACCGGCATATGAATTGATGGGAGGAAAATGTAGAGATAAGATTAAAGTATATTCCTGGATTGGTGGAGATAGGCCATCGGATGTTGGCACAGCGGCAAAAGAAAGGCAGGACGCAGGGTTTAAAGCAATCAAAATGAATGCGACAGAAGAGCTGCAGATGATTGATAGTTATGACAAAATAGATGCTGTTCTTGAAAGAGTTGCTGCGATTAGAGAATCATGTGGCAAGTATTTTGGTATTGCAATTGATTTTCATGGACGTGTTCATAAGCCGATGGCAAAAATACTAGCTAAAAAACTGGAAGAGTTCGACCCGATGTTTATTGAAGAGCCGGTGCTGTGTGAAAATATGGAAGTGTTTAAAGAGATTGCCGTTGCCTGTAATATTCCAATTGCTACGGGAGAAAGGCTCTTTACTAAATATGATTTCAAGAGACTTCTGCAAGCTGGTGGTGTAGATATTATTCAACCGGATCTGTCTCATGCAGGGGGGCTTACCGAAGTGAAGAAGATTGCGTCTATGGCAGAAGCGTATGACGTGGCACTCGCTCCGCATTGCCCACTTGGTCCAATCGCATTGGCTGCGTGTCTGAATGTAGATGCAACATGCTATAATGCAGTTATTCAGGAACAGAGTATCGGCATACATTATAATGTTGGGAAAAGTGTGCTTGATTATGCATTAAATAAACAAGATTTTCAGTTTGTTGACGGTTTCTGTGCAATGCCAACGAAACCTGGCCTGGGGATTGAAGTGAATAAAGAACTTGTTTTGGAAGAGAATCTGACAAAGCATCAGTGGAAGAATCCAATATGGAGACATGTTGACGGATCTGTTGCTGAGTGGTGAATAATGGGTATATCTTATATGCGTGTTTAGAGACGTGTGTCTTATGAGAAGGCGTTTTCTGGTCTTTGTTCTTTTTAGAGCGTTCATAGCATCTGTCAGGGTGAGCTGTGAACGCTTTTTGATTTGCAATCAAATATTGTAAAAACAGCTAGGAGATATCTCGTGTTCATTATAGCATGCGGCATATGTCGGGCGACTTTGACTGTGTTCGATTACTGGCTTCATCTATTTGTCTAGGGAATGTCATAGAACACATTTGTTATTCGTAATGAAACTTCCAAATGTAATAAATTACTATCTTCTATCAAGGTAATGAGAATAAAATTTAAAAACAGCCCGTATTTATGCGGAATTTCTTGCAAAAATGTGAACTTCCAGTAATTTTTCAGCCTAAAGAAAAAAGAACGAAATAAAATTATAAAAATCCCGGCCACAGTATGAACTATCACAGTCACAAGAACCGGGATGAGGTGTGAGTAGTCATATCTGGTGAGGGAAAAACCATCGTGGATGATATGGAGCAGATGGTAAAGCCAGGTGACGTTATAACTATGTCCGCAGGCTGCCGTCATACTGTGATAGCTGATACAGAACTGAAGCTGATTGAAGTACAGCTGGGCGCGGATATCAACGTTCACGATAAGCAGAAGTTTGAGCTGGAGCGGTAAATAAGATAGAAAATACAACTGATAAGAAAGACAGGGCACGGTGATGAAGTATCTGCAGAATGTACCTATTCACAAGGATGACCTGTTTTTTATCCCTGCAGGCACGATCCATGCCATTGGGGCAGGTGCGCTCGTTGCAGAAATCCAGGAAAGCTCGAACCTGACCTATCGGCTGTATGATTACGACCGCATAGGAAAGGACGGGAAGAAAAGAGAACTGCATATCGACAAGGCGTTGGATGTGGCAGATCTTCACGGCAGTGCAGAGCCGAGACAGCCGCTGCGGGTTCTGAAGTACCGTCCGGGGATGGCATCGGAGCTGTTGATACGCTGCAAATATTTTGAAGTATACCGGATGCTTATCAATGGAGTATGCCAGGAAGTGCAACGCTGACCTGTTGTTGGTAACTGATTCGGATTGTGACCGTGTGGGTATTGCTGAACATTGGGGTCAGACCCCATAAAGAATGATGTGCATAAAAATAAAATATGAAGCGGTCCCCATGAAGCAAATCCAACATACCGCTTTACGCAAAAAGGTTTCATGTTATCATTATCTCATCAAGAGTTCTGATAATTTGAAACCTTTTTTGCAATTATTTAACAATCGTAGCAAGAATTCCCTCACCTCTATAGGGACGCCACTGAAAAAGTGGTCGTAAAATCATATATCTGATATAATTAAGGTATCATAATTGTCGGAGGTTGAAATGTTATCATCCCAACTTAAACTTAGCCTTAGTTATTATTCAGATTTATATGACATGATTGTTCCAAAAGATCATATTCTAAGAAAAATCAGGGAATTGGTCGATTTTTCTTTTATATATGATGAATTAAAAAATAAATATTGCCTTGATAATGGACGTAATGCAAAAAACCCCTATATTGCTATTTAAATATCTGCTTTTAAAATATCTTTATAACCTTTCTGATAATGGTGTTGTTGAAAGATCACGATATGATATGTCTTTTAAATATTTTCTGGAATTAACGCCAGAAGAAGAGGTTATCCATCCTAGTCTTTTAACCAAATTCAGAAAGCAGCGTTTAAAAGATGAAAATATACTTGATCTGCTCATAAATAAAAGTGTAGAACTTGCCATAAATCAAGGTGTTTTAAAAAGCAATACTATAATTGTTGACTCAACTCATACAGAAGCCCGTTATCATAAAACTACTCAGAGAGAAATGTTGAAAAAAGCCTCTACTTCTTTAAAAGCAGCTTTAAAAGCAGCTTTAAAAGATTCTGATAAAGACATTTATCTGCCAGATGAACCTGAAAAACGAGCTTCTTTAGATGAGTATAATGAATACTGTCATGAATTATTAAACACAGTTCAGGAAAGTCCGTATTCAGAACTGCCAACGATTAAAGAAGAATCTTCTATGTTATCCGAAATTTTGGATAATCAGATTGATTGTTATGATCAATCCATTGACCCGGATGCCCGGATTGGCCATAAAACGGTCAATTCTTCTTTTTACGGATACAAAACTCATTTGGCCATGACAGATGAACGGATTATCACAGCAGCAACAATCACATCCGGCGAAGCATTTGATGGTCAGGAACTTCCAGTACTGGTTCAAAAAAGTAAAGCAGCAGGTGCAACCGTTAATGAAGTAATAGCAGATACCGCATATTCCACACTGGAAAATTTAAAAGATGCACAAAGCAATGACTATAAATTAATTTCAAAGCTTAACCCGAGCATCATAAAAGGGACTCGTTCAGAGGAAGGCTTTATCTTTAATAAAGATGCGGATACCATGCAGTGCCCAGCGGGGCATTTGGCTATAAAATATCGAATTGACAAACGTAGTAATCAGAAAAAGAATACACGTATCAAATATTTTTTCGATATTAATAAATGCCATGTCTGTCCTTATCGTAATGGCTGCTATAAAGAAAATGCAAAAAACAAAACG
Organism: Blautia sp. ZXY-1-C6; assembly: GCF_056339875.1. Lineage (NCBI taxonomy): Bacteria > Bacillati > Bacillota > Clostridia > Lachnospirales > Lachnospiraceae > Blautia > Blautia sp. ZXY-1-C6. The sequence continues at coordinate 620 of NZ_JBWJVQ010000066.1, read as the reverse complement.
TATAGTATCACTATTAAATCAGATTATCATAAAAATCAAGAAGCGTTTCAAAAAACACAATATTTCAAGGAACGTTTCAAAACCCGCTATATGATAGAGGCAAAAAATAGTGAATTAAAAAATATACACGGATATAGTCGTTGTGATGCTGCTGGACTATCAAACATGCAACTTCAAGGAGCAGTATCAATATTTGCAGTCAATTTAAGACGAATTTTAAAACTAAAGGGAGAAGTCTGCCCAAATGAGGAAAAATAGGAAAATTCATCTCTCAAAAGGGTAGATTTTGCATCCCTCAAAACACTATTTTAGCAATATTTTATTATCAAGGAACATTTTTGCACATATTTGACACCCTGTGATACTAAACTTACCACTTTTTCAGTGGCGTCCTATAGGTGATGGGATGAATTGCACATTCGAGCATATCTGCTCAAATGCATAAAAATTCATAAAAAATCACAAAAACACTTGTTCTGATACAAGAAATATATTATAATAGAAAAAAGAACAATATGCTCTTGGATTTTGGGCGGTCGAGGAGTGAGTGTACATAATGAGTTTAGATAATAATTCTCATTCAGTGTTTTTATTTGATTCTGGTTATGAAATATAGCACC
>NZ_JBWJVQ010000065.1:0-5098 GCF_056339875.1 Blautia sp. ZXY-1-C6 | reverse complement strand
TAGAGGTAACTTTTGTTATAATACCACCATCTTTCTGCTGGAAATGTACTTCATTGATGCTGTACGGTTCTGTGATATTCTCAAAGGTCTGTTTAAACAGATTGAAAATTTCGTCAGGATGAAGCTCTTTATGTTTGTGGTCTGAAACAGCTTTTGTGGCATATCCCATTGCTTCACGCATTTTCGGAGGAAGATTAAGCCCGAATTTGGTCTCAAGAATATATCCTACGCCGCCTTTGCCGGACTGGCTGTTGATGCGGATAACATCTGCGTCATAATTTCTTCCCACATCTGTCGGGTCGATCGGAAGATACGGAACATTCCAGTGATCCGGATCCTTGTCATCTCTCCAGTGCATACCCTTGGCAATTGCATCCTGATGAGAGCCGGAAAATGCGGCAAATACAAGTGCACCACTGTACGGACTTCTTTCGCCTACTTTCATTCCGGTACATTCTTCATATATTTCACAGATATGCGGCATATCAGAGAAGTCAAGTTTTGGATCTACACCCTGAGAAGACACATTCATACCAAGTGTAACAATATCTACATCTCCGGTACGCTCACCGTTTCCGAACAGTAGTACCCTCGATTCTGTCTGCACCTGCAAGTAATCCCATTTCAGAATCTGCAACACCGCATCCTCTGTCATTGTGCGGATGGAGAGATACGATTACATTCTCGCGGTATTTCAGATTTTCACACATATATTCTACCTGGCTTGCATATACATGCGGCATGGAATGCTGTACAGTTACAGGCAGATTGATGATGCATTTGTTATCTGCTGTAGGCTGCCATACATCAAGAACTGCATTGCATACTTCCAGAGCGTATTCCGGTTCTGTGCCTGTAAAGCTTTCAGGGCTGTACTCAAACTGGAAATTTCCTTCTGTTTCATCAGCCAGTTTCTTTAATAATGCGGCACCATCCACTGCAATCTTTAAGATTTCTTCTTTGGATTTCTTAAATACCTGTTCTCTCTGAGCTACAGAGGTGGAATAGTACACGCGTACAGTTGCCTTCGGTGCGCCTTTGACAGCTTCAAAAGTTTTGCGGATGATATGCTCTCTGGCCTGAGTCAGAACCTGAATAGTTACATCCTGTGGGATCAGATTCTGCTCGATCAGGGTACGCAGAAATTCATATTCTGTTTCAGAAGCAGCCGGGAAACCTACTTCAATTTCTTTGAAACCGATTTTTTACAAGAAGTTTAAAGAATTCAATTTTCTGTTCCAGACTCGTCGGAATCACCAGTGCCTGATTACCGTCACGAAGGTCTACAGAACACCAGACAGGTGCTTTGTCCACATATTCTTTTTCTGCCCATTTCATGCATTTAACAGGCGGCATAAAATACTGTCTCTGATATTTGCTTGGATTCATCATTTTTTCTTCCTCCGTTATGTAAATATTATGTTTGGACTGTGGGGATTGACTGTAAAAAGACATAAAAAAATCTTCCATCTCCACAGACTTATCTGCAAGAGACGAAAGATATTATCATCTTACGCGGTACCACTCTTATTTATGAACAATGTCATACACTCATGGGATAACGGAATCTCCGGATATCCGGTATTCTTATATCCTCTCCATATAACGGTGGAAACCGTCTGCACCTACTCTTGTATAATTTCAGGCAGCTGCTCAAAGGCGAGTTCCACAATTTCCTTCCACTGCTTCTCAGCAACCAGCAGTTCTCTGTGCTCCGGTCCGAGTGTACTATTCCCTATCATTGCATTTTACTTATAACTTTATTTGGCTTTTTTGAAATGAAATGAACATACGTCTGAATCATTCATTGTAAAAATATACTACAAACGATTTAACCATATGTCAGTCGGGGCAACAGGATTTGAACCTGCGACCTCACGGCCCCCAGCCGTGCGCGCTACCAAGCTACGCCATACCCCGTAACGCAAGTTAGTATAACAAATTATTTCTGTGATTTCAACTGTTTTTTGAAAAATTTACAAAAATTATACAAATTTAGCAGGAAGAAATTTCATGTACTTTTTTATGTTATAAAATTTCTTCCTGTTTATCCTATGTACAAGCCTTACAATCATCTGTTACAGTTACGCTGGCATGATGGCTTTTTCCAAATTGTCTACACGCATATCCAGTTCAAAAACTTTCTCTCGAGTTTCCTTATTCTCCTTTCTATAGCGAAGCTCATCCATACGTGAATCAAATAGGGCAGATATTTTTCTGTCAATTTCATTTTCCAGTTTAAGTTCTATAGTTTTTACGCTTCCCTTGAGTTGCACAATATCTGATTTCATGTTCGTGATATCCGTCTTCATGTTTGTAATATCTGCCTTCATGTTCGTGATATCTGTCTTCATGTTTGCAATATCTGTCCTCATATCTGCGATATCGTTCTTTACATCGGACATATCATTTTGAAAACCGGCAATGCTTCCCTGTATAGAAAAAAGGATATTTCTCAATTCCGCATCTTCCACATTCTTCCCTCCTTTCGTTATAGTACGTTTCGTTCTCTTTTGTATAGAACCAATTGTACCATTGAAGGAAGAAAAAGTCTACAGCGAAATTATTATAATATTTTTATAAGACATCTTCGGCAAATTATAACTTATGTATAAACAGCCCACTCCGAAGTTTTGGCTCAAACCAGGTGGATTTTGGAGGCATTAATTTGTTCTCGTCTGCAATCTTCATCAGGTCTTCCATAGATGTCGGGTACATGACAAAGGCTACACCGCCGGTTCTGTCCGCAATCTCTGCCAGCTCTGCTGCCTTATGGCTTCCGCCCACAAAGGAGATTCTCTGGTCTGTGCGCGGATCTTCGATTCCAAGGACTGGTCTGAGGACTTTTTCCTGAAGAATGGATACATCCAGCTGTCCGACCACGTCCTTCTTCTCATAGATATCCGGCCATGCTTTCAGGTGATACCACTGTCCGTCCACATACATTCCCATACAATGCTTCTCTACAGGCTTGCATGGAAATCCCGGCATCAGCATCAGTTCAAAGTTGAACTTCAGGGCGCCCAGAAATGCCTTTACAGTCAGGCCGTTCAAATCTTTTACAATCCTGTTATAAGGAAGAATGCAGAGCTGATCATAGGGAAATACAACAGACAGGAAATAATTAAACTCTTCCTCCCCTGTATATCCCGGATTCTGTTCTCTTCTCTTTAAACCTACTTTTACAGCGGAAGCTGCGCGGTGATGTCCATCTGCGATGTACAGAGAATCAATCCCTGCAAATTCCTTATTTATTTCAGAAATAACCTCATCTTCATCAATCACCCATACTCTGTGTGTGATCTGATCCTCTTCTGTAAAATCATATGCTGCTTCATGATGATCTTTCCAGTTATTCATCAGTGTAAGCAGAGAATCCGGATATCTGCATGCCAGAAAAATAGGACCGGTATTTGCATTACAGGAATCTACATGGTGGATCCTGTCCTGTTCCTTATCTTCTCTGGTAAGCTCATGTTTCTTCACTACACCATTCATATAATCATCAATGGAACTGCATCCTACGATACCGGTCTGTGTCTTTCCTTTTCTTACAAGTTCATATATATAGTAACAGGCCTTCTGATCCTGAACAAGAATTCCCTTTTCTTCCATATTGTCAAGATTTTCTTTTGCTTTTTCATAAACCCGATCATCATACAGATCTGTCTCAGGTTCCAGATCCATTTCCGGTCTGTCAATATGAAGAAAGGACAGGGGATTCTCATCTCCGATTGATTTTGCTTCTTCCCGGTTTACCACATCATATGGAAGTGCTGCCACATCAGCAGCCTTTTCCGGTGTAGGTCGAAGTGCCCGGAATGCATGAAATACTGCCATAATATTTTCTCCTCTTCTGTATCTTTTGTATTGCTCTTTTATACCCACTTTACTGTCTATCCTGTAAAAATAAAACGAACATTACTCATTATTTTATCATATCCAAATCCTTATATCAATGTACAAATTATGAAACCTAATTTTTTTTTGAAAAACCTAAAAATTTTTGTATTTTTCTATTGCAATTTTTAAAATATATGGTATGATAGAATCACAAGTTAAGGAAACCAAATGATAATTTTTAAGGGAGGTCATTTTATGACAGAAGGATTAAAATGGACTGTAAACGAGGTTCCGAAATCAGATGATAAACACCTGGAACTGATGTCCGAAGAAAATGTAAAGAAAGCAAATGAGTTCCACAGAAGTTTCCCACAGTACAGTGTGACGCCTCTTCAGAACCTTTCATCCCTTGCGAAATATTTAGGAGTAAAAAATATTTTCTGTAAGGATGAATCCTATCGCTTTGGCTTAAATGCTTTCAAAGTACTTGGAGGTTCTTATGCAATGGGCCGCTATATCGCAAAAGAACTTGGACGTGATATCAGCGAGCTGCCATACAATGTTCTCTCTTCTGATAAATTAAGAGAAGAATTCGGACAGGCTACATTCTTTACTGCAACAGACGGTAATCATGGACGTGGAGTTGCATGGGCAGCTAACCGCCTTGGACAGAAAGCAGTTGTAAGAATCCCTAAGGGAACAACAAAGACTCGTTTCGATAACATTGCCAAAGAAGGTGCTACTGTTACGATCGAAGAAGTAAACTATGATGACTGCGTAAGAATGGCTGCAGCAGAAGCTGCCGAAACAGAACATGGTATCATCGTTCAGGATACCGCATGGGACGGATATGAAGAAATTCCATCCTGGATCATGCAGGGATACGGAACACTGGTTCTTGAGGCTGACCAGCAGTTAAAAGAAATGGGTGTTGAACGTCCGACACATGTATTTGTTCAGGCCGGTGTTGGTTCTTTAGCAGGTGCCGTAGTCGGTTATTTCGCTCATAAATATAAAGATAACCCGCCGGTTATCGCTGTCTGTGAAGCAAGTGCTGCTGACTGCCTGTGCCCGCTCCGCTGTTGCAAAGAACCAGGAAATCTGGTAAATGTTACAGGTGATCTTCAGACAATTATGGCCGGTCTTGCATGCGGTGAGGGAAGTATGATCGGATGGGATATCCTGAAAAATCACGTAGATGTATTTGCATCCTGTCCTGACTGGATGAGCGCAAAGGCAACACGTATCTACGCTA
>NZ_JBWJVQ010000064.1:0-10427 GCF_056339875.1 Blautia sp. ZXY-1-C6 | reverse complement strand
CGGCGGGATGATAATTAACAGGGAAATACTTCCGAATGATATTCAGCATGATACAGTCCTGAAACATTTCTTTATTCCCGGCATTTGTGACAAGAACCATATCCATATCCGGATAAATAATAACATTCTGTCCCAACATTCCATTATATTCAAAGCTTCCCGGGCGCTGTTCCATCCATAGCTGATATCCATATCCATAGGTGTCATTCTGAGTTTTCAGATGTCGTGCCGTAGATATTTCTATCCAATATTCAGACACCAGCTGCTGACCATTCCATTTTCCCCTCTGAAGATACAGCTGGCCAAGTTTTGCCATGTCTTCTGCACAGAGAAACAGTCCCCAGCCGCCTTTTGTAATTCCTTTCGGACAGGTTTCCCAGTAATATTTCGTGATACCAAGAGGACCAAACAGTCTCGGAGTCAGATATTCGGTCAGGGTTTCTCCTGTACGTTTCGTCACGATTGCAGAAAGAACATAAGTATTCAGACTGTTATATTGAAACTCCGTTCCGGGTTTTCCATTGACAGATGCATTCAGAAAGCTTCCAAGCCAGTCATTTCCGGACACGATACCTGATTCATTAAAAGTTATGCCGCTTGTCATGGTCAGCAGATTCTCTACTGTGATCACAGGGCGGAAAATCTTTGAAAAGGCATTTATATGATCCGGAAAAATGTCATAAATATTTTCATCGAGCTTTAATTTTTCCTCTTCGATCAACATGCCGATTGCCATACCTGTGATGCTCTTGCACATGGAATGTGTAATATGCCACATTCCTTTAGGGTATGGTGCAAAATTACATTCACAGATTACCTTGCCATGACGCAGTGCCATAAAATGATGCATTTCCGTATCTTTGGAAGCATCCAGTTCCCGAAGAAGAGCAGTAAACAGATCAGAGGAGATTCCCTGATTCTCCGGTGTGGCACGTACAAATGCCTGCTCATAAACTGCATCAAACGGAAAATCCGGTTTCTGTGGGAAATAATCTACACGTGTACCGCCTGTCTTTCCAAGGATCATATTTAAAACCAGTTCTGCAACTGCAATCTGTTCTTTTGCCATAGAGAATACCTCCTTTTTCGGATTTATTTTGATTATACAGACCTCATACAACAAATGCAAATTATATTTTTACGAGAAAGGATATTACGTTACTGTGAACGGAGTGAACAGTAACGATATTACCAGTGGACAGTAGCGCAGGATTCTCTTTCTGCGGGAAGCTCACTTTAGTGACATAATAAAACGGCTGCGGAATGAACCGCAGCCAGTAATAAGTTTCATCTGTTTACCTTTCGTCAAAAGCAACAAAATCTGTATGATGTCCTACATATTTGTAAGCAGGACGAATGATCTTATTTGCATTGATCAGTTCTTCCAGACGGTGAGCACTCCAGCCCGGCATACGTGCAATAGCAAAGATCGGAGTAAATAATTCTTCCGGAATACCAAGCATGCTGTATACAAATCCACTGTAGAAGTCCACATTTGCGCAGACATTCTTGAACAGTTTTCTATGTTCCATAATCAGTTTGCCGGCAATATTTTCTACTCTGTTATAAAGCTCGAATTCCTCTGTCATTCCCTTTTCCTCAGCAAGTGCCTGGGCAAAGCGTTTCAGGATCACTTCTCGAGGATCGGAAAGTGTATAGACTGCATGCCCCATACCATAGATTAGCCCTGCATGGTCAAATGCTTCTTTATTCAGAACCTTCTTGAGGTAAGTTATGATTTCATCTTCGTTATCCCAGTGATCTTGATCTACATGAGACTTCAGATCAGCAAACATATTCTGAACTTTCAGGTTTGCTCCACCATGACGAGGTCCCTTCAGAGATCCGATGGATGCAGCAGTAGAAGAGTAGGTATCTGTCCCTGAAGAAGTTACCACATGAGTGGTGAAAGTGGAGTTATTACCGCCACCATGCTCAGCATGCAGGATCAGTGCAATATCCAGAACTTTTGCTTCCAGTTCTGTGTATTTTCCATCCGGGCGAAGCATAAGAAGAATGTTCTCGGCAAGAGAAAGCCCCTTCTGCGGATTACGGATAAATAAGGTATCATCCTTTCTGAAATGGCGATATGCATGGTAAGAATATACGGCAATTTCAGGAAGCTTTGCAATCAGTTCCAGAGACTGACGAAGTACATTTTCAGGAGAAATATCTTCCGGATTGTCATCATATGTATAGAGAGCCAGAACACAACGCTGCATGGCATTCATAATATTGGCATTGGTTCCCTTCATAACAACATCGCGGACAAAACGACCGCCAAGCTCCTCCATATCAGACATCATATCCAGAAATCTGGAAAGTTCTTCCTTATCAGGGAGCTTACCGAAGATCAGAAGATAAATTGTTTCTTCAAATCCAAAACGTCTTCCGTTCAGACCACTGATGATATCCTGTACATTGATTCCCTGATAGTATAAACGTCCATCAGCCGGAATCTGTCTGCCGTTGATCAGATTATAACCATTAACATCAGAAATCTCTGTAAGACCTGTCAGGACACCTTTACCTGCGGAGTCACGAAGACCTCTTTTTACATTATATTCTACATACAGATTTGGATCGATATGATGATTCTTGAGCAGTTCCTGTTCAAAGAATCTCATTTTGTCACGAAGCTGTCCGGAATCTTCCAGACTCATCATTTCATGTTTTTCCATAATATCATTCCTCATTTCCCCGTTATTTATCTACAGCAATACTCGCAAATTCACTTATAGCAATACTCGTAAATAATGCATATTATAGTGAATTTTATTAAAAAACACTGATACAGTGAATTGCAGATGCATCCTTGCGATCAGTGTTTTACTATGGCGAACATTTGTATTTGTACCTATTTAAACATTGTACAGTAAAGTGATGGGAAAGGCAAGATAAAGATTGTATTTTTTTTCATACAATCATATTAAAGTGATAACGCTTTAAAATTATACAGAAGGAAAATTATGAAAAATATAACACAAAATCATGGAACGTGCTATAATAGCCAACAGAAAGCATGATAAAGGGGAAGTGAGAAAAGAAATGTCAGAAAGAAAAATGAAACGAGTTGAGGACTCCTTAACAGAGCAGTCTCATTTATTAATGCCAAAGTGTCTGAATGCCGCAGGTTATCTGTTTGGCGGACAGCTGCTTGCATGGATTGATGAAACAGCAGGTATTGTTGCCAAGCGTCATGCGGAAATGAATGTGGTAACTGTTGCAGTAGACAATATGTATTTCAAAGCCGGAGCCAGAGTGAACGATACCATCGTTCTCATCGGACGGCTTACACATGTGGGACGTTCTTCCATGGAAGTACGTATTGATACTTACTGTGAAGCCCTTGATGGAACCAGAACCATGATCAACCGCGCATATTTTATTATGGTTGGAACAGATGAACATCAGCATCCTGTGGAAGTACCGGGACTTATCATTGAGGGAGTTACTCAGCAGATAGAGAATGAAGCTGCACAGAAACGTGCAAAACTCTGGAAAGTACGCAGACAGGAAGGATTTTAACAAAACAGCCGCAAATGCGGCTGTTTTTGTTTATCAGTAACATTTACTGCAAGGTCCGTATCCCATAACCTCGGCTTCTGATCTGGATACCTGTCTGGCTGTATCCGGGTTCATTCTTCCACAGTTGGGAATGCTGTGATATTTTTCGCCGGTTGCAGGGATCCATACCATTGTTCCTACATCTGCATTGTTGGATTCTTCCTGTTCAGGTACCGGATCAGAAGTGGTAGTTTCTTCCTGCCAGGAGTTTCCACCAGTGCCACCTGCAGAAGCATTTACAGAGGAGTCTCCGGAAGAATAATCATTGCATGGCTCCTGTGACCAGGAAATATTTGTTCCATCGGAGACTGCAATGATCGTACCCTGTTTATCTGTTCGGAATACAGGGATTCCCATATCTGATAAACGTCCCATTGTATCTGCTGACGGATGATTATACTGATTATTGATTCCGCAGCTTATGACTGCGTAAGATGGAGAAGTCGCCTCAAGGAAATCCCAGGTAGTTGAACTTGCAGACCCATGATGACCAACAGAAAGAACATCGCAATCAAGGTTCATACCAGTACTGATCATATCCTGTTCACTGGTTTCCTCTGCATCTCCGGTAAAAATAAAGCTATTTGAACCATTTTCAAGTTTGATTACAAGAGAGTTATCATTACTGTTCTGGCTGATACCATTCGGTGCAAGAACAGTGAAACTTCCGGTGCCAAAATCAAATGTTTCACCTACAGAAGGATACTGTACGATAATTGCATTTGCAGTGGCAGTATTCATAAAATTATTGAATAAATTTGAAGTATGTACATAGTCTGGTCCGAATATATTACTTACAGAGAAATTGTCTATACATGGAACAAGACCGCCGATATGATCTTCATCATAGTGAGAAGCGATCATATAGTCAATGTTTTCCACATTCTGTTCCTGTAAGTAGGAGATGATCAGATCAGCATGGCTCTGATCCCCGCCATCGTACAAAAGATTTTGTCCTCCGGACTGTACTAAGATGGCATTTCCCTGTCCAACGTCAATAAAATGAACTGCCATCTCACTGTTGCCTTCAGCTTTTACCGTCAGTGCTGATTGCGGAACTAAGGTAAACAGCAGAAGGAACAGAGATAGAATTAGTGATAGTAACCTGTTTTGTTTCTTCATAAAAAGCCTCCTGAATGTTAATAACAGTTTGATTATACCATTTATTGAGAAACAAAAACATAATTATAGTAATTTCGTAAAATAATACAAATAATCCAGTCTATCTTGGAGCGGGTTTGAAAAATGCTTTAGCGTGAAGTCCTGCGTCAGATTGATTAATACTCTATCTGCTGGACTTCCTCTCCATTGTCTTCCCATGTATCAGAGTTATCCAGAGAACCATCTGTGCTGTCACCGGAATTGTCATCACTGGGATAATCAATCTGATCGGAAGAATCATCCCCTGTATCGTCAGACGATGTCTGATCACTGCTTCCATCATCAGAAGATCCATCTTCTGTATCTGTATTATCATTCTCCTGCCCTGTATCATCCAGAGAACCGTCCTGCGTCGTATCAGTATTGTAAGAAGAGTCATTGTAAGAAGTATCATTATAACTGTTGTCATAATCAGAATCATAGTTACTTTCCTGAGTATAAATGGTAAATCCATCCTCCTCAGCCTGAGCTTCTGCCTGTGCCTGAGCCTCAGCGGCAGTTTCCGGAGCTTCCGTAAAGTTTGTAACAGCTTTTGACACTGTATTACCGGTAGGTGCCACAGCAGAAACCGCAAACATCGCGCCACAAAGCAGGATTGCAGTTCCGGCAATCTGAATTTCATCTATATGTCTCATAGTTTATATTCTCCTTGCTTATCTATGTTTGTTTCTTTCTATTTCTATGCATATCCAGATTATTTACAGCAATATTATATACCTTAAGTAGATTTTTTTGTAGAGTAAATTTTAAGTTACTGTTCATACATCACTATCCTGAGATATACAAGCCAAAATTGAAAAAAAACTGGATTCTGTCTGAAAAATCTGTTATTATAAGAATCGTATGAATATAATTTCAACTATAATACAGTTTATCTAATTATTTTCTTTCCTGTATGATATCAGGGTAAAAAAATCCCCATAAATTGAAATTATAAATTTAAAAACAGAGGTGTCATTTATGAGCTGGTATAATGAGGCAATTTTCTATCACATCTATCCACTGGGTTTAACCGGTGCGCCGAAGCACAATGACTACAGTGCTCCTGTTTCCCGTCTGAACACATTACTTCCATGGATCGACCACATCAGAGAAATCGGATGTACAGCATTGTACATCGGACCTTTATTCGAGAGTGTAGGACATGGCTATGAAACCACAGATTACAAGAAGCTGGATTCCCGTCTCGGAACCAACGAAGACCTTAAAAACTTCGTGGCAGCCTGTCATGAAAAAGAGATCAAAGTTATTTTCGATGGTGTATTCAATCACACAGGCCGTGATTTCTTTGCATTTAAAGATATTCAGCAAAACCGCGAACATTCCAGATATCTCAACTGGTACTGCAATGTGAACTTCGGAGGGAATACGGAATACAATGACGGCTTCTCCTACGAAAACTGGGGTGGATACAACCTTCTGGTAAAATTAAACCAAAGAAACCCGGAAGTACAGAATTACATCTGTGATGTGATCCGTTTCTGGGTATCAGAATTTGATGTAGATGGAATCCGTCTGGATGCGGCAGATGTCCTTGATTTTGATTTCATGCGTGCCCTGCGCCGTACAGCAGCAGAAGTAAAGGAAGATTTCTGGCTTATGGGCGAAGTGATCCATGGCGATTACAGCAGATGGGTAAATGGAGAAACGCTCCACAGTGTAACAAACTATGCCCTGCATAAAGCACTCTACAGCGGACATAACGATCACAACTATTTCGAAATCGCACATACTGTAAAATATCTCCAGAATATGGGAAATCTTGATCTCTACAACTTTGTGGACAACCATGATGTAGAACGTATTTATACCAAGCTTTCAAATAAAGCACATTTTGCACCTGTTCATGTCTTACTCTATACACTTCCGGGTGTACCAAGTATCTATTACGGTTCTGAGTTCGGTATTGAAGGAAAGAAAGAGAAATTCTCCGATGACAGCCTCAGACCGGCTCTGGATATTAAAGACTATGCAGATGCAGTACAGAAGAATCCATGTACAGCCCTGATCGCAGCTCTTGGAAAGATACGACAGCATACACCTGCATTAAGCTACGGAAGCTACGCTGAACTTCAGCTTACCAACCGCCAGTTTGCATTTGCCCGTGACCTTGACGGAATACGTGTGATCGTTACCGTAAATAACGATGATAATGCAGCAGATATGAGCCTTCCGGCAGGAAATTGCGCAGAATATATCGGAACCCTCACGGGCCGTAAAGTACCTGTTCAGGATGGACGTATCAATGTAACAGTAGCCGCAAACAGCGGTGAAATCTGGGTTCCGGCGGGTGAAATGCCAGAATATATATCAGTAAAAACAGAAACTGCAGATATCAAAAAAGTACAGGAAGAAACAGAAGAAACAACTTCCACTCAGACTGAGTCTCCTGCACAGAAAACAATAACCGCAGCAGCAAAAGCAGAAGATATTCAGCCTCAAAAAACTGCCGATACTTCAGCTACATCAGCAGAAAACAGTTTTCCGGAAAATACGGAAGCCGCTGTTGAAAAGGAAAAGACAGTAATTGTAGATCTGAATAAATCTCCGGAAGACATGACTGTAGATGAATTACAGCAGGCAATCCTTGCCAAAATGGCAGGCAATGGTCCTGTCACAGACCAGATGAAGAAAACAGTATATGATAATATCTGGCATGATTCTCTGGTAAACTGGCTCAAGAGCTTCCACTGATCAGATTATTGTCAGTATTTTTCATCTTTTCTTCCAGTAATAAAAGACGAAATTTCTTTATAACAATTTTTTTGCCGTTGACTAAATATTTTTTTGGTGGTAAGATATGGATACAGGTTATTGAACAAGGGTAGCTGTTTGGAATCTTGCAATGTAAAGATTGGTTAAACAGCTGCAGACAATCAATTACACTAAATCGTACGGGAGGAATTCATTCATGAAAACACTTGAAACAAAAAAAGCACCAGCAGCAATCGGACCATATTCTCAGGCAAAAATGACAGGAAACTTCTTATTTGCATCCGGTCAGATTCCGGTAGACCCGGCTACAGGTGAAGTTGCAGGCGATAAAATCGAAACACAGGCAGAGCAGTCCTGCAAGAACGTAGGAGCAATTCTTGAAGAAGCCGGACTTACATTTGACAATGTTATCAAGACTACATGCTTCCTTGCTGATATGGCAGATTTCGCTGCATTCAACGCTGTGTATGAGAAATACTTCACAAGCAAACCGGCCCGCTCCTGCGTTGCTGTAAAACAGCTTCCGAAGAACGTACTCTGCGAAGTGGAAGCTATCGCTGTAGCTGAGTAATTCAGCCAAACCACAATATAATAGATATTTCAAAACAATTTCTGAATCTGATTCAGATGGGGAAAACAGCCAGGGAAAAATCCACTTGGCTGTTTTTGGTTTTCAGGCTACCTGCAATTGCTGATATTTGCTATAATAGTATAAAAGAATTCCGGCAAAATGAAAGGTAAAAGTTATGAGATCAATATCCATATATGCACTTACGAGAAATCAGAATACAGATTCTCTGTCAAAACTGGAACGTCAGTTATCCGGTCGGGAATATTTCCTCAAAATACGGGAATGGGAACTTCAGAGTATGAAAGCACTGGTACGCCAGTTAGAATCGCATATGACTAAAGTCTGTTCCCTGCGCTTTTTCTATTCCTACCAGATTCCAAAACTCGGGAAAGAATTTGATCTTCTCCAGATCAAAGACGACCAGATTATAAATATTGAACTGAAAAGCGGAGCTGTATCTGAGGAGGCAATTCGTAAACAGCTTATGCAGAACCGTTATTATCTTTCCGTTCTCGGACGCTCCATACAGTCTTATACGTATATCAGCAGTCAGAATCGCCTTGTCAGGCTTACCAATCATGATCATATTGCAGAAGCCGACTGGACAGAACTGTGCGGATCACTGCAAAAGGAGAGCAGTGATTATCAGGGGAATATTGACGATCTGTTTCAGGCCGAACTATATCTGATTTCTCCCATCACAGAACCGGCCCGTTTCCTGAAAAAAGAATACTTCCTGACTTCCCAGCAGCGGGATATCCAGCGCCAGATCTTAAAGAAACTCCGTATCAGCCGGTTCGAATATTTCTGTTTTACCGGACTTCCCGGAACAGGAAAAACATTGCTTCTCTATGATATCGCCATGAAACTGTCCAGGCGTCAGCAGATATGCATGATTCACTGTGGCAATGCCGGAAAAGAATGGAAAATACTGCATAAACGTTTACAACGTATTGCTTTTCTTTCGGACAATCAGCTGACCGAAAATACAGAGCTGAAACATTACAGTGCAGTTCTGGTAGACGAAGCACATTTGCTTTCTTCAGAAAAACTGCAGATTCTGTTAACGCAATCGGAGGGGGAGTTTCCTGTAATATTTTCCAGCGATTCCGAAGATGCCATATGTCCTGAAGAATTAGGGGTAAATACATTAAAACTCATAGAAAACCTGCCGGAAATCCAGATGTTTCACTTAACCAACCGCATCCGTACCAATGCGGAACTTTCCTCATTTATCCAGAATATGATACACCTTACAGACAGAAAAACCTCAAAACCCTATCCGCATGTTTCTGTTGTATATGCAAATAATGAAGAGGAGACTGCTGCCTTACTGGAAGATTATATACATCAGGGTTATGAATATGAGATTACTGCCGTGAGAGACATAAAACGTCTTGTTATCATATTGGACGAACGATATTACTATGATCAGAACAGATATCTGCGTTCAAAACATTTCAAAGAAGGCAGGCCTGATGTCCGTAATTTATTTCACCAGCTGAATCAGGCCAAAGAGGAACTTTCTATAATTGTTAGAGAAAATACATATGTATACGAAACATTACTCACGCTTTTACAGCCTGATACTGTCAGATAAAAGCTGCAAACTATCCGACTCTCCCTTGAAATCCCCCACCATTCCGTATATAATAGGAATATTGTGGGGGATTTTCCCTGCTTAACACAATGTTGATACAATAACCTCTGAAAGGAATACTATGAGAACTCTAGCTTTAAGCGATGAAATTTTAATGAAAGTTGACAAGGCTGCCCGTTACATCGGTGGTGAAGTCAACTCTGTAATGAAAGATAAGAATGACGTAGATATCCGCTTTGCCATGTGCTTCCCGGATGTTTATGAAATCGGTATGTCCAATCTGGGCATGATGATCCTCTATAACATGTTCAATGAACGTGAGGATGTCTGGTGTGAGCGTGTCTTTTCTCCGTGGATGGATCTGGATAAAATTATGCGTGAGGAACATATTCCTCTCTTTGCCCTGGAATCCCAGGAGCCTGTAAAGGAGTTTGATTTCCTTGGTATTACCCTTGGATATGAGATGTGCTATACCAATGTGCTTCAGGTACTTGACCTGAGCCATGTTTCACTTCTGGCAAAGGATCGTAAGGAAGATGACCCTATCGTCATCGGCGGCGGTGCATGTGCATATAATCCGGAACCGATCGCAGAATTTTTTGATATGTTTTATATTGGCGAGGGTGAGACTGTCTATGATGCTCTGTTTGATGCATATAAGGCAAACAAGGCAGCAGGCGGCTCCAGAGCAGACTTCCTGTTTGCAGCTTCCCAGATTCCCGGAATTTATGTTCCCTCTTTATACAATGTAACCTACAAAGAAGACGGCACCATTGCTTCCTTTACACCTGCAAAAGAGGGCGTACCTGAGAA
>NZ_JBWJVQ010000063.1:0-3402 GCF_056339875.1 Blautia sp. ZXY-1-C6 | reverse complement strand
CTGTTGATATAAGTGTGGCAGGCGGGATTTCGGATATACATGATACGAATAGTATATCGGGTTTACAGGCGACTGTTACAGAGAAGAACTTCGCAGGAGGTCAGCTTCGTGTAACTCTGAAGCTGAGTGATGGTACACAGTTGATCGCCAGCAGATACGGAATCGACGCATCCGTAGCAGAAGGCCAGACAGTGAGATGCAGTTTTCTGCCGACAGATGCAGTACTGGTAGACAGGGAGGACATTCATGAAGAAGCGTAGAAACCGTTCTGACAGTTCTGCATGGATGGCACTTCCACTGTATATTTTTACCATTGTGTTTGTGGTATGCCCCCTTGTCTATATGGTGGCGCTGAGTTTTGCTACGCCCTCCAGAGGATTTGGGGTGACCTGGAAATTTACGCTGGACAATTACAGAAATATTCTGGAACCTGTATACCTGAATACATTTGTGGAATCACTGAAGCTGGCATTTACCAGTACGATAGTGATCGCTTTGATCGGCTATCCGTTCGGGTATTTCATGGCGAGGCTGCCGGAGCACAGAAAGAAAAAGGCGCAGCTTCTGTTGTCTACGCCGTTCTGGGTAAATTCCCTGATCCGTCTGTATGGCTGGATCATTATTCTGCAGAAAAAAGGACTTTTGAATTTTGTATTGATAAAACTCGGGATCATTGAGAAACCGCTGTCCATCCTGTACAGCTATCCGGCAATTGTGATCGGTATGATTTATGTGCTTCTCCCGTTTATGATCATGTCTGTATACTCCAGTGCAGAGAAGCTGGACTGGTCTTATGTGGAGGCTGCCAGAGATCTTGGGGCATCCAGAATGCAGGCATTTTTTACCATAATACTGAAGCTTACACTACCCGGGCTGCTTTCGGGTGTGATCCTGACTTTCGTGCCATCCATGGGACTGTTCTTTATTGCAGATATCCTGGGCGGAAATAAAGTGGTACTTGTTGGAAGCCTGATCCAGGATCAGATGACAAGAGGAAGTAACTGGCCATTTGCAGCAGCACTTGCTGTGGTGATGATGGTACTTACAACTGTACTGATCATGATTTACAGGAAGGTGACAAATGCCGGAGAACTGGAGGGAATCGGATGAAAAAGAATTCAAGATTTGCCGGATTTTATATGGGGCTGATTTTCTTTCTGATGTATCTCCCTATCGCGGTAGTGATCGTTTTCTCCTTTAATGAATCCAAACTGCCGGTGAAATTTACGGGTTTTTCCCTGAAATGGTATCAGGAACTTTTCCATGACAGAGCAATGCTGGAAGCACTGGTGAACAGTCTGATCCTTGGGGTATTAAGCTGTCTGGTTAGTGCAGTGATCGGTACTCTGGGTGCAGTTGGGTTATCAAGGATTCACTGGAAGTCAAAAGGGGCGCTGGAATACATTTCCATATTGCCGTTAATGATACCGGAGATCATCCTTGGTATGGTGCTGATGGCGTTCTTTTATATGCTGAACCTGCCCTTTGGCATGCTGACACTGTTAATAGGTCATACGGTATTCTGTGTGCCTTATATTCTGATGGAAGTGAAGGCAAGACTGGCAGGCATGGATCCGGCACTGGAAGAGGCAGCCAGAGATCTGGGGGCAGGACCTTTCCGGGCTTTCCGGGATATTACGCTGCCCTTAATTATGCCGGCGGTAATTTCAGGTTCGCTGCTTGCGTTTGCCATGTCTATGGATGATGTGGTAATAAGTATTTTTGTAAACGGACCGCGTTTGTCTACGCTGCCGATCAAGGTGTACACACAGCTGAAAACGGGAGTGACGCCGGAGATCAATGCGTTGTGTACCATTCTGCTGGCAGCTACACTGGTTATTTTTATTGTTTATTCACTGATAACAAAGAAGAAAAAATAAATGATATAGCTTTTAGGAACATTCTGAACAGCCGGTCAATGCTTTTGGAACAGCCGGATTATAAAAAAACAGAGAAAAATATATTTAGAGGAAGGAAAAGATGATGAACAAACTGATTGAGTTAAAAAATCTGACCAAGAATTTTGATGATCAGCAGGTTTTGCGCGGCATCAATCTGGATATTTACGAAAAGGAATTCCTGACACTTTTGGGACCCAGCGGATGTGGAAAGACAACCACCCTTTCGAATCATTGCAGGCTTTGAAGAACCAAGTGACGGAGAAGTACTGTTTAACGGGATTGAGATTTCCAAGCTTCCCCCGTACAAGAGAGAGGTTAACACTGTGTTTCAGAAGTATGCTCTTTTTCCTCATTTAAATGTGGCGGAGAACATCGGTTTCGGGCTGAATCTGAAGAAGGTCGATAAAACTGTCATCGCCCAGAAGGTGGAGCGTATGCTGAAGATGGTTGGTCTGGAAGGCTTTGGGAAAAGAGATGTAACTCTGCTCTCCGGTGGACAGCAGCAGCGAGTGGCCATTGCCAGAGCCCTGGTAAATGAGCCGAAGGTTCTGCTTTTAGATGAGCCCCTGGGTGCACTGGATGCAAAGATCCGTAAACAGATGCAGGTAGAATTAAAGAAGATTCAGCAGGAAGTCGGCATCACTTTCATTTATGTTACCCATGACCAGGAAGAAGCCCTGTCCATGTCAGATACGGTTGTTGTTATGAATAACGGTGAGATTCAGCAGATCGGTTCGCCTACAGACATCTACAATGAGCCGGAAAACCGTTTTGTTGCAGGCTTTATCGGTGAATCCAATATTATCGAGGGAACCATGATCCGTGATTATCTGGTTGCTTTTGACGGATTTGAGTTTGAATGTGTGGATAAGGGATTTGAAGATAATGAAGAGATTGAAGTTGTATTAAGACCTGAGGATCTGGATATCGTAGATCCCGGTCAGGCAAAGATCAGGGGAATCGTGCGCAATATTACCTTCAAGGGCGTGCATTATGAGATCCTGATTGAGACAGAGCTTCGTACTTATATGGTTCATACCACAGATTATGCGGAAGTCGGAAGGGAAGTGGGACTGAAATTCGGGCCTGAAGACATCCATGTTATGTGTAAGATGGGAAGCTACTGATGAAACAGTACAGAAATCTTATCAAACCATATCTTGTGTGGGCATTTGTGGTCATTGTCATCCCGCTGATACTGATCGCATTATATGCATTTACAGAAGACGGAAACGAGGTGCTGACGTTCTCCTTTACCCTGGAGAATTTCCGCAAATTCCTGGAAGCTACGTATATGAGCGTTATTTTCAAGTCCTTTAAGCTTGGAATTCTGACGACGGTCATCTGTCTGGGACTTGGCTATCCGCTGGCATATATTATTTCCAAATGTCCGGAGAAATCCCAGAGTCTTCTGATCCTGTTGGTAACTATTCCGGAATGGATCAATATGCTTCTGCGTACCTATGCATGGATGAACCTGCTGTCAGACAATGGTATCATC
>NZ_JBWJVQ010000062.1:0-2051 GCF_056339875.1 Blautia sp. ZXY-1-C6 | reverse complement strand
TGATAGTCTAGCCTCCTTTACTTGTGTCTCTTGATTCTTCTGGCTTAAAAATAACATTTTCATTGTTAAAAAAACAACGGCATAAATCATAAAAAAGACATTGTGTATTTATGCACAATGCACTATAATTAATAATAATCTGCAAAACACTGTGCATTTTTCACAAATAATTGTAAAGAGGAGTATGAAGATGCTGTTTTCCCGATCTTATTGATTATTTAAAAAATGAAAAAACTTTTAACATAATACTAAATTGTTCTACTGATCTTCATGAAATACGAGATGTGCGAGCTGCTGGATGGCACTCAAACAGGATACGCCACAGATATTGTCTATTTTGGTTATCCAGAGTGTCTTGTCTCCTGATATGCAGCCTTCTCAATGTATCCTTGTTCGTGGAGAAAACTATCTTTTTCCTTATTCCTGCACCGATCGTGCAACAGTACAGGCAAAAGAGCTTTTTGCGGTTTTTAGATCCAGCACAACAGTTGCTTTCAGACACATGAACAGGTTAGTTTATATGAAGAACTGGTTCCGAAAAGGCCACTCTTCCCATAGCCTGGATGAAGTGATTAACTCTGCATCCATCAAATTAGGATATTCTTTGGTATTTTGCGACAAGAAATTCCGTATCCTGTCATATTCTACATCAATTCCGGTTACGGATAAATTATGGAAAAAGAATATTGAACGTGGATATTGTACATACGATTTCATTAAAAATGTAATGTCATTGGAAGCTGTCCAGGGGGCTTCAGCCAGCATTGAGGCTGTTGAAGTATCTTGCCCGGAATCACCATATCGTAAATGTAGTTCGAAAGTGTTTTTAAACGGTGTTCAGGTTGGTTTTGTTCTGATGATAGAAAACAATATCCCTTTTACCGCAGAACACTTAGCAGCTATGAGTGATGTAAGCCGGGCAATCAGCTCCGTAGTTGGACATTATCATCCTGAACTGTTTCAGTACACCAGTGCGGACCAGCAGCTTCTTGAAGCCTTGCTGATTGGAACTCCGGCTGATATATTGGCAGATTCCATTTCTCATCTTCGAGTATCTGATGCAATGTATGCACTTTGTATCCAACCGAAGACATTTTTGAAGGAAAATAAATTAAAGCAGCAGCTTTATCCTGTGATCCGTACATATCTTTCCGGAAGCATATATGACTGTCCACGACAATGCACTAGTCCTGCTTGTACCAGATCAGAGTTCTGTTATATTTGTAGATACTCAAAAAATAATGCTTAAAACGATGGCAGAGTATCATCTGGATGTAGGAATCTCCCTGGTTTTTTCAAAAATGGATGAATTTTACAGAGCTTATCAGCAGGCGCGGACAGTTCTTGAATGGAATCACAGAATCCCTGATAACCTTAAGAAGGAAATATCATGGGATCAAAGGTATCCGATGGAGCATCAAATTCATCGGTATTCTGAAATTGAGTTCTACGAAATGATGAACAAGATCAAAGAACCAGAAAAACTTGCAGATTATATCCACCCTGCCCTTTACAGACTGAATAAATATGACCAGAGAACGGGAAATGAACTTTACCATACACTTGAGGTATATCTACAGTGTTTCCATAACAATAAGGAAACAGCTAACATTTTGTGTATTCACAGGAATTCGCTGGCTTATCGAATGGAAAAAATCATTGAAATAGGTAAAGCCGATTTAAACGATCCCATGACAGAGTTTCTGTTGAGAATGTCTTTTAAGCTTGTGGAATATTTGAAGATAAGAGACCTCGATCTCCCCTGATATTTAAAATTGTAGCTTTTCATAACATTATAACGAAATGCTGTAATTCTCTCTGAATTGTCAGTGATGCCATAGTAATGGAGATAACCAGTCAGTATCTCATTAAGCTTCTCTCTGTTGACTGTGAGTTTCAGCTTCTCTTCAAGATATTTCGTACTGCTTTCCAGAAGTCTCTCCGATGCCCGTTTGCTCTTCGCAATTGAAGCAGGGGACTTACTTGATTTGGTTAAAAAGGCATATGTCAAAAATGTTATTGACATATGCCCTTTATAGAACTATTATATT
>NZ_JBWJVQ010000061.1:0-4292 GCF_056339875.1 Blautia sp. ZXY-1-C6 | reverse complement strand
CTGCACCATCAGCAATCATTGCCTCTGTATGTTTCAAAGCTTCATCCATATGATTCCATTTGCCGCCGTCAGAAAAGGAATCAGGGGTAACATTTAGAATTCCCATTATGTAAGTATGATTCTTAGTATCAAAAAAACGGTTTCCAATTTTCATGAGCAGAGCCCATCCTTTCTTTTGTGCTTATGAAGAAGATCAGTATTCAATTTTCATATTTTTTTTATCATCAGACCAATAGCATTCTAGAAGCTGCGGAACATAAAAAACAATTTCTGGACTGCTTATCCGCTTTATAAAGAAGTGCTGCCAACGTACTGCGGGAATCTCCTTTTCGGTGATGTCCAATGGAAGACAGAATCAGTTCTTTTTCCTGTTCTGTAAAGTGCAGATCTGTCGGGGTTTTTTCCCTTGCGATTTCTACTCCTGCAATATCATGGGGAATGTTGTACTGATATTGCTGTGCACGTCCGATATCATGAAGAAGTGCTGCTGCATAGATAAGCTCTTTTGGACAACTCCAGATGTTCCTCCAGTGCATAAATGTACATCAGCCGTGCAACATCCAGAAAATGTTCAGGCGTATGACGGCAGAGAGATCCGTTCACTCTCAAGTTCCTGTATTTTTTTATAATGTTCCTGATAAACCGGGTGCCTCCAAATCTGATTGACACGATCCATATCTGAAAAATTGTTATTCATCCTTTTACCATAGAAAGGAACATTTTCTGCAGTTCCTTATCTTCTGTAAACGCACCACGGGTTACAGTAGTGATCGTTTTGCTGCCTGGTTTTTTTATTCCGCGCATGGTCATACAGGTATGTTCCGCTTCCAACATTACCATAATTCCTTTTGGATCCAGAGTACGCTCCAAAGCATCTGCAATCTGAACAGTAAGCCGTTCCTGGATCTGTGGTCTTCTGGAATAAACCTCTACTGTACGTGCCAGTTTGCTTAAACCGGTAACTTTGCCGTTGGGGATGTATGCAAGATGAGCTTTTCCATAAAAAGGCATCAGATGATGCTCACACATGGAGTAAAAGGTGATGTCTTTTTCCAGCACGATTTCATTATTTTCTACAGGAAACTGCTTCAACAGATGCTGATCCGCTTCATGACCAAGACCTCCGTAAATTTCTTCACACATGCGGGCAATCCTGTCAGGAGTATCAATCAGACCTTCCCGTGTGATATCTTCACCGATACCTTCCAGAAGCAAACGGACTGCCTGCTCAATTTTCGCTTTGTCAACCATTAAAAAATAACCTCCTTTGTATTTTTGAAATGGAGATTATCCTTTTGACCAAATTAAAAAGGATATCTCCAATTGTGATAGAATGTATGTCGAAAACATTCCCTAACACAATATGAGATATCCTCTTATATTGTTTGCAACGGGTGCGGATAATATACCGTAAGACGTACTTTTCGTTTCAGTGACAACTCCCCATTCACCGAACACTTGACGCATAAAATCCTATTTTGCATATCATTCATTTCGGTATTCAGTATACCATGTAATACGATAATAGAAAAGGTTTTTTCTGACTTTTCAGAATAATTTTTTCCTGCTGCCAGAACTAATAGTTTCGAAGTACACTTTGCAGATATACTTTATACTGTTGCTTTACATCTTCCGGTCCAACAATTCTCATTCCGGATCCAGAATCGTACATAATTCCGTAACACATCTATTTCCATGTTATATAATCTTTCCGGACAAATAATTAATTTCAGCTAACAGATCTGTACCGTCCATCCTGACAATTTCTGGCGCTGTTTTTTCCAGTTAAAGTCATAATACTCCACTTCTATTTCCTGGTATCTAGACTCACGAGCAAACTTAGCCATATACCAGGTTATCCACATAGTGATTCCTTCCTGATGATAATGTGCCTGTGCTTCAACTTTACTGCGATCTTCCAATATCGCTATATCGCGCCAGTATCTGCATATCTGTTTCTGTGCCTTCTCTTTTCCTTCGGGATTGTAATATATGTCTTTTCCTCTACTTCTGAAACTCAGAACCTTTCCGTCTCGGAGATACAATAAAGCAATCTTGTCTATTAGCATATAATCCTTTAATCTATAAAAGCCACTGTCTCTTAACCTCTACAAATTCATTGTTTGACAATCTTCCAATACATATTTCCTTCCATTTTTCAATGCCTTTCAATACCGGTGCATCTGGTTTTTCCGAAATACACTTATCTATTTGAAAAGCAGTTCTTGCACATGCGGAACGAAGATTTATTGTAGATTTTATCTCTTTTTCTGTACATTCCTTTATTTTTTCATAAGCCGTATGCTCTGCACACTCTAATAAAGCCTTATCTAATGGCATAAGAATTTCATCTGATAGATCAAGCACCCCCATATATGCCAAATTATGTATAGAAATATAAAACATCTGTAATCCAGGCTGTTTCCCATATCTTATAAGTCTTATTTGCTCGATCAACAATTCTTTTGCTGTATCTAATTCCGGCCACTTCAAAATAATATGTTCAGCAGCATTCGTCGCATCTGCTATTTTATTCTTATCATCACTATAGAATTGATCAATAATGTTTTCTCCTAATTCAGCTTCTATTCTTTCTTTGCTAAATAAAAGAGCTCTTGATTCTAAAGTATTTATCCCATATTCGCTCATTTCATCAAACATTTTTAATAACGACACTACTAAATCAGAATTCATCTGATCTATTTCAAATGAAAAGCTTCCAATTACTCGCTCCAGTGCTTGATACCTATCATAGAATTCATCATAATAAAAATCCCTGTGCTCATTATCATCAAATCTGCTCCTACCGATTTCCCAGTACTCTATAAATCTATAAAAAATGATCTCGATATCCGCAATTTTTAATAAATCGGGGTACAAATAATTTATACACTGAAGTTCTTCAAATATTCTTGCCCCGCCCATCGTAACTGCTCCAAGTCCTCTGGATTTCAGATTATCATCAGACTTATTATCCATAATATAGCTTCGCACAAGATCCTTAACATCTATTTCCTCTGGACTTGGCCATTTCAAATAAACTGCGGCATAATATTCCTTAAAATTCGGAAGTCCTGTGTCTGCATTTACATTTTTCCAAATTAGTTCGCGTAAATCCACCAATTGTTCATCTGATAATAACGACCATTCTCTTAATTTATTTAAACGCGGAATAATCGCCCAATAATCTTCATCCGATTCACTTGCACATTTTATCAGATCATCTACAATAGTCGAATCTATATTTGCTTTCTCATAGTATTTTTTTGCAAGAGTACTATCAGAAATCACATCGAAGGGATCAATTGATCTATCCTCACCTATATGTGTTCTGTTTTTTGTTGAAGATAATAATATTTCGTTTAAATACTGAGATTTAATATTTTCATCTATGATACAAAGAATCTGATGAATCCATTTATCCATTACACGGTATTCATGTACAATATCTGTATCAATTAGCTTGCACATCAGTGTCAATAATTTTTTCTGCTGAACTAAAGAAGATACCGAAACTAATCTTCTAAGAATTTCCAGACCATTATTCAGCAAATGTGTATACGCATTTCCTCTTTCAGTATTTACGCTGATACTTTCGATATTCTGCTCAATGCATTTAAATGCATAATCAAACAATTTTCTGCAAATATCAAATCCTACATTAATACAGTTTTTACGGGAAATAATGGATTTAACTACTTTGTTATTTCCTGATCTCATACACATGAAGAAACCTAATGATGGAGTATTTATAATAAGGGCATTTACAAATTCAATTTCCTGATGCGGGAGAAATCTTGTCATACCAAGATGCAGAGGCATTGCTATCCTTGTCAACACCCTATAAAAACTATAAATCTCGCAAAATCCATTGCTCCCCCATATAATTGTTTTTATTTCTCGATTAATCTCAAAAGGTTCTTCCTTATGCTTGCAGTAATAATTGTATAAATTATTATTCCATTGATTTTTTTCCTTCGCAAAATCAAAAAAACGAGAATATTCTTCTATTCTGTTCCATGTTGTATGAAGCTCTTCATTTTTGTCGAATGGATAGAGTCCTTGAATTACAAATGCTAAAAGTTCATATGCACCAGATAAAATAGATCCACATTGTACAAAATCTTTATTTTTTTCTCTTGGCATGTTAGTAATGGCTTCTTCTAATTCATCAATTAGCGCTTTCAATTCTGAATATGCGCTTTCAAGCAGGCCACATTCTGCCATTAAACCAACCTTATGCAAACGCAATGCATATCTATTATTCACACAGGAAAACTGTTGTATTTTAT
>NZ_JBWJVQ010000060.1:0-26645 GCF_056339875.1 Blautia sp. ZXY-1-C6 | reverse complement strand
AAGACCTTACTTTGTATGGGATGCAGAGTTTACCACAGACAGGATCGGTGACATGTCCACGGAAATGGTAAAAGAGTTCTTCTATGCCATTTCCTATGCCTGTGGCATGAATCTTCATATCAGGGTTCTGGCAGGTGGGAATAATCACCATGTAGCAGAAGCAATGTTCAAAAGTTTTGCCAAAGCACTGGACGCAGCCACATCCTATGATCCAAGGATCACAGATGTTCTGTCTACCAAGGGCAGTTTGTAAAATTTGAAAATTTACGAAATGATTTATGGCAATCAATAAATTAGATGGAGACAGAAAATGGAAAATACAGTGAATTTAAAAAGCAGCATCGCATGGTCTGATTTTAAATTAAACAGTGATGGAATGGTACCTGTTATAGCCCAGGATTATCAGACAAACGAAGTGCTGATGCTGGCGTATATGAATGAAGAAGCATTTAATACCACTCTTGAAACAGGTAAAATGACTTACTGGAGCAGAAGCCGCAATGAACTCTGGACGAAGGGACTCACATCCGGACATCTCCAGTTTGTAAAATCCCTTACACTGGATTGTGACAATGATACGATCCTTGCTAAAGTAGAGCAGATCGGTGCAGCCTGCCATACCGGAAACAGAACCTGTTTTTTCAAAGCCCTGACAGAAGTGTAATGAATAACGCGATAATATACATACAAGCCAAAATTCCATTGCCGCAGGCAATCTGGAATGAATTTTGGCTACGTTACTGTGAACGGAGTGAACAGTAACATTAATGCCAAACATTAAAGGAAAATATACACGAATTGTATTGACATTTTTGTTAAAATGT
The DNA here is from genome assembly GCF_056339875.1 of Blautia sp. ZXY-1-C6. NCBI lineage: Bacteria > Bacillati > Bacillota > Clostridia > Lachnospirales > Lachnospiraceae > Blautia > Blautia sp. ZXY-1-C6. Next base: position 25,821 of record NZ_JBWJVQ010000060.1, on the reverse strand, counting down.
GATAAAAAAAGAATATCCGAATTGAATATGTGCAATGTTATAACGCAAAGGTTGCATCGTACTTGATGTGCAAAAGAGAATCCGGTGAGAATCCGGAGCGATACCGTCACTGTGTATGGGAGCTGCTTTTCAGAAACCACTGGGAAACCGGGAAGGGAGAAACAGCGATGATGACGAAGTCAGGAGAACTGCCTTGGCGTAGAATTTAAGGTCTGCGGTATACAGAACCTGTATTCTCATAACGATACATAGCTCTTTTATTAAATGAATCAGACAGAATCGAAATTACAGATATATCTGGTACATATAAACCATGTATTTATGGGAAAGCGGTAGCTGCAGAATATGCAGTTGCCTTTTTTGTGCATACAATTGTCCGGAAATACGAGAAATAAAAAGAGGAAAAACGAAATGAAAAGAAAATCCATGTTAGCCTTATTACTGGCAGTATCCATGACCTGTTCCATGACAGCAGCAACAGGTACAGTTGCTTTTGCATCTGATGATGCAGCAACAGAAGAGGCTGCAGATGACACAGAAGCAGCTGCAGACGATGCAGATGCAGCAGATACAGAGGAAGCATCTGATGATACAACAGAAGCTTCTGATGATGATCAGAAAGCCGCAGACGAAGTTGGTGCCCTGATCGATAAGATTTATGTTCAGGAAAGAACAGACACAACTGACGAAGACTGCAAAGCAGCAAAAGAAGCATGGGACAAACTTACAGATGCTCAGAAAGAACTGGTAACAGGTGAAGAAGCAAGCCCTGAATACTTTGGACGTGACACAGGTGATGCTTCCAAAGATGATCCTCGTAACCAGGATGAGATTGGTGAGAATGAACTTCTTGTAGTAAGTTTTGGTACATCCTTCAACGACAGCCGTGCAGAGGATATCAAAGGAATCGAGGATGCCCTTGCAAAAGCATATCCGGACTGGTCAGTAAGACGTGCATTTACAGCACAGATTATCATCAACCATGTACAGGCAAGAGATGATGAAGTAATCGATAATATGCAGCAGGCTCTTGACCGTGCAGTAGCTAACGGTGTTAAGAATCTTGTTGTACAGCCGACACATCTGATGCATGGTGCAGAATATGATGAAATGACAGAGGCAATTGATGGATACAAAGACAAATTTGAATCTGTTGCAATTGCAGAGCCAATGCTCGGTGAAGTTGGTGATGACGCTACAGTAATCAATGATGACAAGAAAGCAGTTGCTCAGGCGATCACAGATGAAGCTTGCAAGGAAGCTGGATTTGATGATATGAAAGCAGCAGCAGATGCAGGCACAGCATTTGTATTCATGGGACATGGTACATCCCATACAGCTAACGTAACCTATGACCAGATGCAGACACAGATGGATGATCTTGGATTCACAAACGCTTTCATCGGAACTGTAGAGGGAGAACCGGAAGACACAGCATGTGACAAGGTTATCGAGAAAGTAAAAGAAGCAGGATTCAAGAATGTAATCCTTCGTCCTCTGATGGTTGTTGCCGGAGACCACGCTAACAATGATATGGCTGGTGATGATGCAGATTCCTGGAAATCTCAGTTTGAGGCATCCGGTGATTTCGACAGTGTTGACTGTCAGATCGCAGGTCTTGGAAGAATCGCAGCAGTAGAAGATCTGTATGTGGCTCATACAAAAGCAGCAATTGATTCTCTTGGAGCATCTGACGATGCAGCAGCAGAAGATACTGATGCCAAAGCAACAGATGACAGTGCAGACGATGCACAGGCAGATGACGCAGCTGAGACAACAGCTGATACTGCAGAGGCTGACGCTGAATAAAAAATATTGTTCAAACAAGATAAACTGCCCGGAGAACTTGCAAAAGTTTCCGGGCAGATATATTATATGATAAGAAAAAAGAAGTCATAGCAATTCCATAAAATACTGCAAACAGTTCGCACGTTTCTGTTCATTCCGTTCACAGTAACGTGCGCACATCTGAGAAAGATCCAGAGGAACTGTCTTAATTGCATTATTTTCTGGAATTACTATAATATATTTGCCATCACCTGTTCAAAAGCCTGTTGCTCTGCAGCAGATGGGTTGAACAGCACGATAGAAAAAACTATAAAAAATATGAAGATAAGGGAGAAGAAATAATCATGAAGAAACGTTCATTTACATTATTAATGTCAGCACTTACTATTTCAGCTACTCTGATCGGTACAAGCCCGGTTGCTGCAAAGACAGATACTGATACGGCAACAGAAGAAACCACTGATAAAGAAGAAACAACTGCAAAAGATGCTGATTCAGAAAACACAGATAATAAAGAAACAGATGCATCCAAGAGTGATACATTAGAGGATGGCACCTACACAGCAGAATTTGATACAGACAGCGGAATGTTCCATGTAAATGAAGCAAACGATGGAAAAGGAACCCTTACAGTAAAGGAGGGCAAGATGACTATCCATGTAAGCCTTGCTTCTAAGAAAATTGTAAACCTTTTCGTCGGAAAGGCAGAAGATGCACAGAAAGACGGGGCAGAGGTTCTTGAGCCAACCACAGATACTGTTACATACAGCGATGGAATGAGTGAGGAAGTATATGGATTTGATATCCCGGTACCCGCAATTGATGAAGAATTCGATGTAGCTTTGATCGGAACAAAAGGAAAATGGTATGACCATAAGGTAAGTGTCAAAAATCCTGTAAAATCTGATGATACAGATGCAAAAAAAGATGATAAAGAAAATAAAGATGCAGATTCCAAAGCAGATGACACAGACAAAGATGCGAAAGACAGTAAGACAAGTGAAGGTAAGACTCTGGCAGATCTGAATCTTGAAGACGGCGACTATACCATGGATGTAACTCTTACAGGCGGTTCAGGAAGAGCAACCATTGATTCTCCTGCAGCCATTAATGTAGAAGGCGATAAAGCTACAGCAACTATCGTATGGAGCAGTCCGAACTATGATTATATGCTTGTGGATGGTGAGAAATATGAGCCGGTTAATAAAGACGGAAACTCCACTTTTGAAATCCCTGTCAGCGTATTTGATGCAGAGATGGAGGTAACAGCAGATACAGTAGCAATGAGTGAGCCTCACGAGATTGACTACACCTTAAATTTTGATTCCACAACTGCCAAAGAAGCAGAAAAAACAGCAAAATAATCACATACAAACAAAGAAACAATTATGAAGATGAAAAACATAATAAAGAAACAGCAAAAAACAATATTTATCGGTTTTATGTCAGTTGCATTATTTATTATCTGTATATGCACTGTCTGTACAGCATACGCAGCAGATAAAGACAATGCAAAAACTCCTGTGGATATCCCGGGACTTACCTATGACCACAGTATGGAACTTTCCTACGCAGAAGAATTCAGCGTAGACTATTACAATGATGGCTATGCTCTGATTACTATCGATCAGGAAGGACAGTTTCTTGTAGTTCCAGAGGGAAAAAAGGCTCCAAAGGGGCTTGAAAAAGATATCACAGTTATTCAACAACCGCTGAACAACATCTATCTGGTAGCAACCTCTGCCATGGATCTTTTCCGCGCAATTGACGGTATTGACAGCATTCGTCTTTCAGGAACTCAGGAGAATGGATGGTATATCCAGGAAGCAAAAGATGCCATGGAATCCGGAAAAATGATTTATGCAGGCAAGTACAATGCACCGGATTATGAACTGATCCTGGATGAAGGCTGTGGTCTTGCCATTGAATCAACTATGATCCATCATAATCCGGAGGTGGAAGAGAAACTGGAACAGTTTGGTATCCCGGTAATGGTAGAACGTTCCAGTTATGAGAGCCATCCTCTGGGAAGAACTGAATGGATGAAACTCTATGCTGTGCTTCTCGGAAAGGAAGATGTAGCTGAGAAGGCATTTAAGGAGCAGACAGACAAGCTTGACAAAGTTCTGACCTCTGATGATAAAGATACAGGTAAAACAGTAGCATTCTTTTACATTAATTCCACAGGTGCTGTCAATGTGCGAAAGAATGGTGATTATGTTTCAAACATGATCGAGCTGGCAGGCGGCAAATATGTTCCCGAAGATACAGGAGAAAGTGATAACGCTTTGTCTACCATGAATATGCAGATGGAAGAATTTTATGCCAAAGCAAAAGATGCGGACTATATCATCTATAACAGTACTATCGACGGTGAACTTTCTACTATTGATGAATTGTTGGCAAAAAGTAATCTTCTGGCAGATTTTAAGGCAGTGAAGGATGGAAATGTGTGGTGTACGGGTAAAAATCTTTTCCAGGAAACCACCGAACTTGGAACCATGATCGAAGATATTCATACAATCCTTACTACAGATGATGATTCGCTGGATGAACTTGCATATATGCATAAGTTAAAATGATATTTATAACTTTTCGGCACACTCGAATCCGCATCCTATGCGATTGGTATAGTTATTTACGAACGGCACTGAAATATGTTTGCGGGATTCTGCATAACTGCCAAAAGCAGGAAATATAAAAACAAAAGGAACAAAAAATATGGATGACAAAAAACGTACAGCCAGATACTGGATGGCATTTCTTATACTGGCGGTGTTTCTGATGATTTTATTTGTCTGGAATGTAAATGCCGGAAGCATTCATCTTTCAGTGAGTGAGATTCTGAATATTATTTTCAGACATCAGGGAGATGCGACTGCTTACAATATAATATGGGAAATCCGTCTTCCCAGGATTCTGTCAGTGATCATTCTTGGAGGAGCACTTTCTGTATCCGGATTTCTTCTTCAGACATTTTTTAATAACCCTATTGCAGGTCCCTTTGTACTTGGAATTTCTGCAGGAGCCAAGCTGGTAGTTGCACTTCTGATGATTTATTTTCTGAGCAGATCTATTTCCATGGGTTCTGCAGCCATGATCATTGCAGCATTTATCGGTTCTATCGATTTCCATGGGATTCGTCCTGCTGGTTGCAAAAAAAGTCCAGAATATGTCCATGTTGGTTATCAGCGGTGTCATGATCGGTTACATCTGCTCTGCAGTTACAGATTTCGTAGTTACCTTTGCGGATGACTCCAATATCGTCAATCTTCACAACTGGTCACTGGGAAGTTTTTCAGGAATGTCCTGGGGTAATGTGAAAGTAATGGCAATAGTAGTTCTGCTCACAATGGTGATAGTGTTCTTTATGCTAAGCCTATCGGTGCCTATCAGCTGGGTGAAGTTTATGCCCAGAATATGGGAGTGAATATCAAGCTGTTCCGCATAGGACTGATTCTCTTATCCACTATTCTGTCTGCCTGTGTGACAGCTTTTGCAGGACCAATTTCTTTTGTTGGCATTGCAGTGCCTCACATTGTAAAAAGCCTGCTGAAAACAGCCAGACCGCTCCTTGTGATCCCGGCCTGTTTTCTGGGAGGGGCAGTATTCTGTCTTTTCTGTGATCTGATCGCCAGAACCGTATTTGCACCTACAGAACTCAGTATCAGTTCCGTAACAGCAGTGTTTGGCGCACCGGTTGTAATCTATATCATGATCCGCAGACAGAAGAGAAATTGATATAAAAAGCAGGAGCAGAATACGTTATCCGGGCAGATTACTATAAGATGCAGCATAAAAAAGGAAAACAGGAAAAAATATGTCAGAGAAAATAGCAGATGTAATAAAGGAAACAGAAAATAACAAAGCAGACCGGCAGGAACAGTATTTTTTCCGTACGGATCAGCTGACTGTGGGATATGACGGAAAACCTCTTATCAGAGAAATCAATATTCAGCTGAAAAAGGGAGAAATCCTCACTCTCATCGGTCCTAACGGTGCCGGAAAATCCACTATTCTTAAAAGCATCACCAGACAGCTTGCCACGATCAGCGGTACTGTTTATCTGGATAAAGAGAAAATGGCAAAGATGACCAATAAAGAGGTTTCTCAGAAACTGGCAGTCGTGCTCACAGAGCGTATGCGTCCGGAACTGATGACCTGCGAAGACATTGTAGCCACAGGGCGTTATCCTTATACAGGAACTTTGGGAATACTCTCCGCAGAGGATAAGACAAAGGTAAAGAAATCAATGGAAACCGTCCATGCATGGGATTTAAAAGACAGGGATTTTACAGCCATCAGTGATGGTCAGAGACAACGAATCCTTCTTGCCCGGGCTATCTGTCAGGAGCCGGAGATCATTGTACTGGATGAGCCGACTTCTTTTCTGGATATCCGTCATAAGCTGGAACTTCTTACCATTTTGAAACAGATGGTGCTGGATCATCAGCTTACAGTGATCATGTCGCTGCATGAGTTGGATCTTGCACAGAAAATATCTGATAAAGTTATCTGTGTACATGGAGAATATATAGAAAAATATGGTGCTCCGGAAGAAATCTTTACTTCTGAGTATATTCGGAAGTTGTATGGAATTACCAGAGGAAGCTATAATGCTGCTTTTGGATGTGTGGAGATGGATCCGCCCAGAGGTGAACCTCAGGTGTTTGTAATTGGCGGTAATGGAAGCGGAATTCCGTATTATCGAAAACTGCAGAGACAGGGAATTCCATTTGCGGCAGGAGTGCTTCACACGAATGATGTAGACTGTCAGGTAGCCGGTGCACTTGCAGACCAGGTGATTACAGAGAAACCTTTCGAAAGTATTTCACAGGAATCTTATGATAAGGCTGTGGAATTGATGAAAAAATGTCAGAAAGTGATCTGTCCTCTGAAAGACTTCGGAACAGTGAATGCCGCAAACAGGGAACTGCTTCGCCTTGCGCGGGAGCTGGGAATACTGGCAGAGCTATAGGTTACTGTTCACTCCGTTCCCAGCAACACGCTTCGCGATGCACAGAATTTATGCTAATCGCATAAATTCGCGCAGTATGTCTCGGGTTTTCTGTGACCTTCGCTCACAAAAAACACCTCGCGGGATATTAGCAGTGAACAGTGACAGCTATAGTACATCGTTTTCGAAATAATATTATTATTTCATGTATATGTATGCTATAATGGATACCATCAATCATCCAAAGGAGAGAAATATGGATAAGTTATACATTGTTATCCCGGCATACAATGAGCAGGATAACATTGAACAGGTCATTAATGACTGGTATCCTGTTATAGAGAAGCATAACGGAAACGGTCAGTCACGTCTGATTGTCATTGATGACGGGAGCAAAGATTCTACATATGAAAAACTGAAACAGTGTACAAAGACACGCCCTCTGCTGATTCCGATAACAAAACCAAACGGCGGTCATGGTGCAACTGTGCTTTATGGCTATAAGTATGCACTCAAAAATGGTGCAGATTACATTTTCCAGACAGATTCAGACGGCCAGACACTGCCGGAAGAATTTGAACCGTTCTGGAAACGAAGACAGAAATATGATATGGTCATCGGTTGGAGAAAAGACAGACAGGATGGAATATCACGTGTTTTTGTAACAAAAACTCTGAAACTAGTTATCCGTATCTGTTTTGGGGTAAATCTGACAGATGCCAACACTCCGTACCGTTTGATGAAAGCAGAGACGATGGCCAGGTACATACATCTGATTCCGAAGGACTTTAATCTTTCCAATGTACTTCTGGCTGTTATTTATAAGAAGAAGGGATGCAGCATCAAATTTCTTCCTGTCACATTCAGACCTCGTCAGGGCGGGGTGAATTCCATTAACATGAAGAAAATCTGTAAGATCGGAAAACAGGCGGTAATAGATTTTGTGAAATTGAACAGGATTATCCGCCGAACATAAAAAATGATGAAAAAAAACTGTTGTTCCTACAGTGATCGTGAGGAACAGCAGTTTTTTTGTTGTTATATTTTCAGATAAATGTCGAATCATATCATAAGATGTCGGACGAAATAAATTGACATTTTCTTTAAACAAAATTACAATTATAGTTGTAATAAAACAGAAAACGGTATGTACCGATCTGCACACATCGGGTACATAACACACATAACACAACAAATCAACATATAACAAAACAACACACACAGGTAACAAGGTTGCCACAAATGTAAAAATAATAATAGGGAGAAAAGAATAAGATGAACAAAATGAATGAATTGTGCGAAATGGAATTAACAGGTCGTTACGAGGAGAAACTTTCTGCTCTGAAAGCGGAAATCAGTGCAGCAGATGAGTATATCAGGCAGGATAACAGTGACCTGACGGAATTTGAGAACCGATATGAGCGCTTAGATATCCCGTATCGTGTAAAAAGATTTCTGGATGACTATATTGCGTGTATGCAGACAAAATATGAACGTCTTGCAGACCTGTGCTATCTGGCAGGAGAACAAGGATTATAAAAAAAATCTTGTTTTATCTGTCGAAATAAAGTATTGTAGTAATATACTATATTTACGACAGATAAGGAGAAAATGCGTTATGTACAGAAAGAAAAATTTTATAAGTCTGGGAATGAGCCTGGTTCTGGCAGCAGGAATTACGGTAACACCTGTAACAGCAGCAGATTTCACAGATGGTACAGTTTCTGAATTTAATTCAGATGATGCAACAGAATTTGATGTACAACAGGAAACTGCGGATAATGCGGAGTTTGCATCAGATACAGAGGATAGCATTTCGGACAAAGAAGGTTCAAATGAAGCAGATTCAGACGAAGAAGTCTTTGCAGAGGCTGTAATTCCGGACGAAAACGGTGCTGTGGATAACAGACAGCTTCTGGAGAAATATCTGAATGACATTCTGTACGGACAGGATCCGGACACACAGCCAGCAGCTTCTCTGGGTGAGGATGTACTGAATGGACAGCAGCAGACCTTATATGAGGAACTTAAGAGTAAAATCAGCGCAGTGGCATCGAAAGGTGGTTCTACCAGGTTTGAAGTCAGTTCAGATCTGGGACTGACCTGGCAGACAACAGCAAGCGGTAATGCGCTCAAAAGAGAAGTAGCCGCACACCTTAATGAACTGGATATTTCAAAGATTATCGATTGCCTGGCTGTAGATTGTCCATATGAATTGTACTGGTACGAAAAGACTGCAGCTACTACCTGGCAGTATGGTTACAGCACAAAGGCAGCAGGAAACAAAACAACTGTAAAAATTGAAAATCTTTCCATATCTATGCCGGTGATCAGCAGTTATGCTTCCGGTAAATATAAAGTAAATGCAGGGATTGTACAGCTTGCAAAAAGTGCAGCAGAAAATGCCAGAATGATCGTAAAAGAATTTCAGGGTTATACAGAGACAGAAAAGCTGTACGGATATAAAGAAATGATCTGCTACCTGACTTCCTACAATGATGATGTGACGGAGGATGATGAATACGGAGATCCATGGCAGTTAATCTATGTTTTTGACGGAGATGACAGTACTAATGTGGTCTGTGAAGGTTATTCCAAGGCATTTCAGTATCTGTGCGATCTCAGTGACATTACCTGCTATACAGTGACCGGTATAATGAATGGCGGTACAGGTGAAGGTCCTCATATGTGGAATATTGTGGCAAATAACGGTAAATATTATATGGCAGATATCACAAACAGCGATGAAGGAACAGTTGGAGAAGACGGAGGTCTGTTTCTGGATACTCCGATTTCAGGAAGTATTTCCCGGGGCTATACATATGCGACAGACAGTGCGAATATATATTTTGCATATGACAAAGAAGCAAAGAGCTTATATGGAACCGGAAAAAATTCCATTCTTTATATGACGCAGGAAACGTATTCTGCTGATGATCTGACTGCAAAACCGGCAAAAACTTCAATTACAGGTATATCAAACAGGACTGCCGGGAAACTTGTGATTACATGGAAAAAGGCAAAGAGTGCAGACGGATATGAGATCTATCGCCGGGCAGGAACCACTAATCCATACGTAAGAGCAGCGGTAATTAAATCCGGTTCAACTACAAAATACACAAATGCAAAACTGAAAAAAGGACATACATATTATTACAGAATCCGTTCATACAGATATGATGAGAATGGAAGAAAGATATACAGCGGCTGGTCAACAGTAAAGAAGCAGAAAGTAAAATGAAATCGGTAATCAGAAAAAGACACAAAGGATAACGTGGATAAAACAATGATGAAAGTACTTTCGTAAAAACAGAGTACACAGTTTCAGGGGATTTTCTTGCCATATGTGGAACATCATGATACAATGAGACACGATATGACAGAGAGAACCCCTGAAATTTTATTATATTATAAGAAATTACTCCATAATGCTCTTATAATATAATAAAGCAGTATTTTTATAATGCTGTAAATATCTGGAAAATATGGGAGGAATAAATATAAATGTGTGGAATTGTTGGATTTACAGGTAATCATCAGGCAGCACCTATATTATTATATGGTCTGTCCAGACTTGAATACAGAGGTTATGATTCAGCGGGACTTGCAGTTCGCGACGGCGAAGGTGATACAGAGGTTATTAAAGCGAAAGGCAGACTGAAAGTTCTTGCAGATAAAACTAATAATGGAGAATCTGTACCTGGAACATGTGGTATCGGACATACCCGTTGGGCGACACATGGAGAACCATCTGAGACAAATGCGCATCCCCATATGAGTGATGACGGTAACGTAGTAGCAGTTCATAATGGAATCATTGAGAATTATCAGGAACTGAAAGACAAACTGATCCGCAATGGCTATGAGTTTTATTCATCTACAGACACTGAAGTAGCAGTTAAACTTGTGGATTATTATTATAAGAAATATCTCGGAACACCGGTAGATGCCATTAACCATGCAATGGTCCGTATCCGCGGTTCCTATGCTCTTGCGATCATGTTTAAAGACTACCCGGGAGAGATTTATGTGGCAAGAAAGACCAGCCCGATGATCCTTGGGGTGGAGAACGGTGAATCTTACATTGCATCCGATGTTCCTGCAATTTTAAAATACACCAGAAATGTATATTATATTGGAAATCTGGAGATGGCTCGTATCAGAAAAGGGGAGATCACGTTCTACAATCTGGATGGTGATGAGAATCCAGAAAGAGCCGAAAACAATTGAATGGGATGCAGAAGCGGCGGAGAAAGCGGGATTTGAACATTTCATGATAAAAGAAATTCATGAACAGCCGAAAGCAGTTCGGGATACTTTGAATTCTGTACTCAAAGATGATCGTATTGATCTCTCAGAAGTAGGTCTTACAGATGAGGAGATCAAAAAGATCAGCCAGATCTATATTGTAGCCTGTGGCTCTGCTTACCATGTGGGAATGGCAGCCCAGTATGTGATCGAAGATCTGACAAGGATTCCGGTACGTGTGGAACTGGCATCGGAATTCCGATACAGAAATCCGATTTTAAATCCGGAAGGTCTTGTGGTCATTGTCAGCCAGTCAGGGGAAACAGCAGACAGCCTTGCGGCACTTCGTGAGGCGAAACAGAGAGGTATCCGTACACTGGGAATTGTCAATGTGGTAGGTTCTTCCATTGCCAGAGAAGCGGATAATGTTTTTTACACTCTGGCGGGACCGGAAATTTCTGTAGCAACTACCAAGGCATACAGTACTCAGTTGATTGCCTCCTATGCACTGGCAGTGCAGTTTGGAAAAGTCAGAGAACAGATTACAGAAGAAAAATATCAGGAGCTGATCGCAGAGCTGAAAACACTTCCGGATAAGATTGCCAAGATCATTGAAGATGACAAAGAGCGTATCCAGTGGTTTGCGGCTAAGCAGGCAAATGCCAGGGATGCTTTCTTTATCGGGCGTGGTATTGACTATGCCATCAGTATGGAAGGCAGCCTTAAGATGAAAGAAGTCAGTTATGTACACACAGAAGCTTATGCGGCCGGAGAACTGAAACATGGCACAATCTCTCTGATTGAGGACGGAACTCTTGTGATCGGTATTCTCACGCAGAATCATCTCTATGAGAAAACAGTCTCCAATATGGTAGAATGTAAGAGTCGCGGTGCATACCTGATGGGACTCACCACATATGGACATTATAATATAGAAGATACTGCAGATTTCACAGTTTATATTCCGAAAACAGATCCACACTTTGCAACTTCACTGGCAGTTATTCCTTTGCAGCTGCTTGGCTACTATGTCAGCGTAGCCAAAGGCCTGGATGTAGATAAGCCGAGAAATCTGGCTAAGAGTGTAACTGTAGAATAGTGCCGGGAAAACAATACAATATGTAGCGTAATGCCACAGACTGTAAAGGATTAATACGGTCTGTGGCATTTTTTTTCAAAATCCCAGAATCTCATGAAAATAGATCTGATTTTGAATAACAGAAGGATGTTCCGGTTTCAGTGTTCTGGCTTTCCGGTGAAATTCAAAAGCTTCTTTGTGCATTCCGGATTTGTCCAGACATACACATAATTGCAGAAATGGTATGAAATTATGGCAGTCCGGAATATAGAATCCTCCGTTTTGGCTGTTGTCCGGTGCAAGAAGTGCCTGATGATACCAGTGAGCTGCCATGGAAAAGTTCTGTTTCATAAAAAATATTTTCCCAATCTCACAGCATATTTCGGCTCTTGGAATATCTGACATGAAACTGTGAAACAGTATCTCAAGAGCATGCTGGTCATTGCCTGATGCCTGATAACAATAGGAGAGAACCAGACAACTGTCCAGTCTGTTTTCAATCCAGCCGTCCGGCTCTTTCAGAAATTTTTTCAGAACACAGATGGCATACTCGTATTGCTTATGATAAAAAAGTTCCCGGCCATAATAAAATAAGTCTCTGGGTTCCAGAGGCTCTCCTTCTTCGATCATCTGTTGATAGATGTGCAGATTTCGAAAGGAAGAGCAGGGTTTTATTTTGCGATGTTCAATCTGTATGGGAGAATAAAGGATGTTCCCGGTGGGAATGATGGATTCATGAACTCTTCCCCGCCATCTGAAATTTCGGGAAGTTTTTAAGATGCGTTCTCTGTAACAGGAGAATGCAGCATGATTCCATTCATCGAAATCTGTGACATAATCCATCATAACCATATCTGTGTTCGGACTCAGTGTTTCTTTTAATTGTTTTAGTCTGTACAGATTTTCCTGAGTGATCATGTCGTCTGCATCCAGCCACATCCAGTAATCAGTACTGACTTTTTCCGAAATAAAATTCCGGGCAGCAGAAAAATCATTTTTCCATGGAAAATCATAAACTTCTGCTGTAAATTCTCTGATAATTTCTTTGGTCCTGTCTGTAGAACCGGTATCACAGATAAGAATTTTGTCTACAATTTCTTTCATGGGTTTCAGGATACGTGGCAATACTTTTTCTTCATTTTTTACAATCATACAAAGGCTGAGAGAAATCATGGAAGATAATTTAAAGCACCTTTTGAGAAAATCAGGAGGAGCATTTGCCCCTCCTGAGGTTTAAGCTGCAAGAAGTCCGGCTGCGCGGAGATTTGCGAGAAGCTGATTAAACTGGGTTACAATATCTGTCTGACCTGTGGCATCTGCTACGGCCGCTGCCGGAGCTACAGTACCGGCAGGTCCGGTAGCACCAGTGGCTCCAGTAGGTCCGGCAGGCCCGGCAGCACCAGTAGGTCCGATAGCTCCGGAAGGTCCGGCAGGGCCAGTGGCTCCGGTAGCTCCGACAGGTCCGGTAGCGCCAGTGGCTCCAACAGGTCCGACAGGACCTGGGTAGCCTTGAAGTCCGGGTTCACCCTGGGGGCCCTGAGGTCCCATTGGACCAACGGGACCGGGACAGCCTCTGGGTCCGGTAGGACCAGGACAACCGCGCGGCCCCTGAGGTCCCTGACAGTCACAGCTACAGCGATTGTTATTGTTACAACAGGATGTACCGGATAATTCCGGATCATCTGAGGTATGACGACTAAACAGCATAGAAAAGTATCACCTCTGGAAAAATCTTATATCGTCAGACTAGACAGTCTGCCCGGCAGACTGTAATTTTACAGGACATTCCGGCAGTTGTCGTGGAATCTGACAATAATAGATTGCAGTTCTCGATATTAGTATATGTTTCATATGTGAGTTTGTGACTTACTATTGTATAACTGTCAACTACCCATTACCTAAAGGCAATGGGCTTGTAACTGCCCAGTCGTAGTAACGGTTTACGCCTTCGACCTTTTATCCCCAATAGGTATTGCTGCCTAAAGTGGCGCTACATCATAGGGTGGTTGACAGCATCCTTTACAGACAAGATATACTCATCTGTAACTGTATCAGGTACTAAACTTCCCATGCTATACAGCAAACATTCTTTTACGGGTAAGATTTTACGCAATACGCGAGTTTTTTACTTTATAGGAAAGAAATATAAAAACTGCTGTGGAAAATAATTATATTTTCCTGACAGGATAATTATCAAAAATGAAAAGAGTCTGATGCATAAAACATATAGGTTTATGCGTTGGATTCTTTTTTGTCTCTTGCCCAATAAGTTCCGGTATGCTATGATAAACAAAAGCATATTTTCTAATTATCTAAATCTATGTAACTGTCCGGTATTTTCAACAGTTACAGCCAAATCTCAATTCATATACAGATCATGAATCTGTTCTTTCAGAAAAGTCATGCTTTAATTTTCACTATTTATTTCTAGCAGGAGTTTTCTAAAAGACAGGAACTCCTGAACATATTTATTAAGGAGGTTATAAGATGCTGTATAAGAAGACAGAAAAGCTATCAATAATAAAGAGGGAGGGTGAGATAATGGGTATGTTTGTAAATCCGAATGCTGCAGCATTTCAGTGTGCAGTCAATTCAGAAGTATATATAGACAAAACGGGATTATTGGAATATACAAATAAAGTATTGGGCACAAATGCCAGGTTTATATGTAACAGTCGTCCGCGCAGATTCGGGAAATCTGTTACTGTAGATATGCTGACTGCATATTACAGTAAAGGATGCGACACTGAAAAAATGTTTTCAGGACTGGAAATCAGCAAATGTCCGGATTTTTACGAACATTTAAATAAATATGATGTCATTCGTTTTGATGTACAATGGTGCTGTATATCAGCAGGTTCCAGTGAGAATTTAATTTCATATATCACGAATATCGTTGTTTCCGAATTAAGAGAGACTTATCCTGAAGTCAATCTGGTGGAAAACAGCACTATATATGGAGCAATGGCACGCATTAATACTGTATTAGGAAAACAGTTTATTGTAATCATTGATGAATGGGATGTTCTGATTCGTGATGAAGCCCATAATCAGGCAGCACAGGAAATGTATATTGACTTTCTCAGAAACATGTTTAAAGGAATTGAGGCATCAAAATATATCGCACTTGCATATCTGACCGGAATTTTACCGATAAAGAAATTAAAAACCCAGTCTGCCTTAAATAATTTCACCCAGTTTACAATGCTTAATGCCGGCCCATTGACACCATATATCGGTTTTAATGAAGATGAAGTAATCGATTTGTGTGAAAAATATGAGATAGATTTTGCAGAAGTGAGGCGGTGGTACGATGGTTACCGTCTTGGAGATTACCATGTATATAATCCAAATGCGTTAGTAAATCTGACAATTATGCGGACATTCCAGAGCTACTGGTCACAGACAGGAACCTATCTGTCAATCCTGCCACTGATCAACATGGATTTTGATGGTCTGCGGACATCCATCATAGAAATGCTGTCCGGTTCCTCTGTAGAAGTAAATGTCAATGAATTTCAGAATGATATGGTCAGCTTCGCAGACAAAGATGATGTATTGAACTCTGTTGATCCACCTGGGTTACCTTGCCTACGACCAGAGAACCCAGAGAGCTTATATTCCCAATGAAGAAATCCGTCAGGAATTTCGTGCCGCAACCAAACGAAATAAATGGAACGAACTGATTGAATTCCAGCAGGAATCTGAGAAACTACTGGAAGCCACCTGGGAAATGGATGCAGAAACAGTTGCTGAACAGATAGAGAAAATCCATGCAGAATACACATCAGTGATTCAGTACAATAACGAGAATTCCCTGAGCAGCGTACTCAGTATTGCGTACCTAAGTGCAATAAAATACTATTTTAAGCCAATCCGGGAACTCCCGACAGGAAGAGGCTTCGCAGATTTCGTCTTCATCCCCAAACCACTGTACAGAGACTATTATCCTGCATTACTCGTCGAATTGAAATGGAACAAAGACGCAGAAACTGCTCTGAATCAGATAAAAGAACGAAAATATCCAGAGTCATTACAGCAGTATACAGGAGATATTTTGCTGGTGGGGATCAACGACGATAAAAAAGAAAAAGTACATCGATGTGTAATCGAAAAATGGTTTCCACTGTGTATATAGAACGTAACTTCAAAAGAATCATATAAGTTATGAGAAAAGATATTCTACCCCAGTGGATGGAATGTCTTTTTTATATAATTTTTAGCTTGCATCTATGTAAAATTGATATCAGAAAATTCCCTCTTTTTATGTTGACATTACTAAAAGCAAGACTATAATGAAAACCGAAAAAAGAATCTGATACGATTGGAAAGGGGAAGTTAATTATGAGTACAGTTTTGCCAAGAGAAGAAGCAGTAGAAACAATTTTTTCTAAAATTTTGGCTTCGCCGGAAGCATCCGGACGATTAAGCGGAGTTTTTTATGACCATATAGATGACGACCATCGTCTGACAGATAATGACAGAGATCATTTCCTGCAGGTATTGTTTCATGCGTACCAGAACGGTGATATCAGTGCACTGCTGTTGGAATTATGCGGCAGAAGTATGTTTGACCTGTTAAGGGAGGCTTATCTGATCCCGAAGAAATTCCACGGAAAAGCAGGAGAGAACCCGGTGCTCCTTACAGATGCAGCCGGAGGACTTCTTCCCGGGGAAAAGGTTTCAGCCAGAGAATATGCAAAATTCAAGGAAACATATGAACATCATGAATGTGCCCCCAGATCTGCACTGTATCTTGCAGATGGTTATGATCTTGTCCGTACCTATACAGAAGGTCTGAACATTACAGAAGAAAAAGATAACCGTAAACGTGGTGTCCTGGCTCTTTATGCACTTCCCGACACCTGTAAACTGGGTCTGACAGAAGCACAGGCATATGCCGTTGTATGGGATGCTTTCCAGAAGATTCAGGAAGAAGCCCCAAGAGCCATGGTATACTACGGACAGGAAACAGGTCTGAAGAAAGAGAATCCGGATAAACCCTATGATGAAATTGGAATTCTTCTTCCTATCCATGAATTTGAGAAAAAAATGCTGCAGCATTTAGACGAGATTGACGGAATCGTACTGGCATGCAGAGAGAAAATGATGGAGAAAGCAGGAAATGACAGTCTGCAGCTTTAACAAATCAAGCAAGTAGCAAAGCGGATGATTTTATCCGATTGACAATATAGAATGAGGAAGTGAGAAAAATGCCGCAGGAAGTGATTAAAAAGAACCATATGGATGTTGCCTGGCATGAGTATACAGATGAAAATGGGGGAAATGTACCAGTTGTAGATTCCAGCATCGCAGAGAAAGCATCCATTATCGGACGTGTGGGGATTATGTTTCTCTCATGCGGTACCGGAGCATGGAGAGTGAGAAGTTCCATGAATACACTGGCAGAAGCACTTGGCATTACGTGTACGGAGGATATTGGTCTGATGTCCATTGAATATACATGTTATGACGGAGAAAATGGTTTTACCCAGTCGTTGTGCCTGACTAATACAGGCGTAAATACTTTGAAGTTAAATCGTCTGGAACACTTTATCCGAAACTTTGAAAAAGAAGGAAAACATATGTCAGGAGAACAGCTGCATACATTTCTTGACAATATTGAAAAAACACATGGTCTATATTCCCCGCCTGCACTGGGACTTGCTGCAGCGATCGCATGCTGCGGATTTACATTCCTTCTTGGGGGCGGTCCGATTGAGATGTTCTGTGCATTTGTCGGGGCAGGAATTGGAAATTATCTCCGCTGCAAACTGACCAAACACCATTTTACATTGTTCTTATGTATTGTGTCTTCTGTATCTCTGGCATGTTTTGCATATGCAGGTCTGCTCAAACTTGGAGAAATATTATTTGGTATTTCTGTTCAGCACGAAGCGGGATATATCTGTGCAATGCTCTTTATCATACCGGGATTTCCGTTTATTACCAGTGGTATTGACCTTGCAAAACTGGATATGCGTTCAGGAATAGAACGTCTGACTTATGCTTTGATCGTTATTCTGGTAGCTACTATGTCAGCATGGATCATGGCACTGATCCTGCATTTGAAACCTGTAGATTTTATAAAACTTTCACTGTCAACAGAGCAGTGGATCTTATTCAGGCTTCTTGCAAGTTTCTGCGGAGTGTTTGGATTCTCTATCATGTTTAACAGCCCGGTTCGTCTGGCAGTCGCAGCAGCCGGGATAGGAGCAGTTGCCAATACTCTGAGACTGGAACTGGTAGACCTTGCAAATATTCCTCCTGCTGCAGCCGCATTTATTGGTGCACTTACTGCGGGACTTCTGGCGTCCCTGCTGAAGAATAAAGTCGGATATCCAAGGATATCTGTAACAGTTCCCTCAATCGTTATCATGGTTCCGGGATTATATTTATACAGAGGATTTTATAATCTTGGTATTATGTCATTATCAGTAGCTGCATCCTGGTTTGCGTCTGCGATCCTTATCATTGCAGCGTTGCCATTAGGACTAATCTTTGCACGTATTCTGACAGATAAAGCTTTCAGATACTGTACTTAACCGAATCAAAAATCAGGGAAATCCCCAACCACTGCTTAAATTGCAAGTATCTACTCCAATAGGAAAATGTGAAAATTATATCAAACTAACAAACAATTTTATGCTTCCAAACAAATATTTAAACGAAAAAATTGTTCAGGTTTCTGTACAAAAGCTCTTGTCAATTTTTTGACAATGTGTTATCATTAAGACGTCAATTTTGTTAGGAGAAAAGGAGTATTAAGATTATGAGCAGTAAAATTACTATCATTGGAGCCGGCAGCGTCGGATCTACCATCGCGTACACTTTATCAAGCCAGGATATCGCATCTGAAATTGTTCTGATCGATATCAACAAAAAGAAAGCAGAAGGTGAAGTTCTGGATATTATCCAGGGAACCTGCTTCAGAGATCCTATCTCTATCATTGCCGGAGACTACGAAGATGCTAGGGATTCTGACATCGTTATCATCACATCCGGTATTGCCCGTAAACCAGGACAGACAAGACTTGAACTTACACAGACAAATGTAAATATCCTCAAATCTATCACACCGGAGATCGTAAAGGCAGCTCCAAATGCCCTTTATCTGATCGTAAGCAATCCGGTTGATATCATGACTTATGTATTTACAAAGATTTCCGGACTTCCAGAAAACCAGATCCTTGGTTCCGGTACAATTCTTGACTCTGCACGTCTGCGCTGCGGATTATCCGAACATTTCCAGATTGCACAGAGTAATATCCATGCCTATGTATTCGGTGAGCATGGAGATACATCCTTTATTCCGTGGTCTGGTGCCTATATTTCAGGTGTAAGTGTGGATGAATATTACGACCTTGAGAAGAAACTCGGTAAGGATATTGAACCGATTGATAAAGAAGCAATGCTTCAGTATGTACAGAAATCTGGGCGGTGAGATCATTTCCAAGAAAGGTGCAACTTTCTATGCAGTATCCTCTTCTGTATGCAAACTTTGCAGCCTTCTTGTATCTTCTTCAGAGTCTATCTCTACAGTATCTACTATGATGCATGGAGAGTACGGAATCGATGATGTATGCCTGAGTACATTAACTCTGGTAGGACCAAATGGTGTACAGGGCAAAGTTCCAATGAGAATGACAAAAGCTGAGATCGAACAGCTTAAGAAGAGTGCAGATGCACTGAAAGAAATTATTGCTCAGATTGACCTTAATTAATAATATATCAGACAAAACATTCAGAAGTACAGGTACAGCCTGTTCTTCTGAATCCATATTACTGTTTACTCCTTTTTAATTATTAGCCAAAATTCTGTACTGTAAGCGGAAACAGACGAATTTTGGCTTACATATATCAAAAGCAAAAAAATATATAAATAATATTTTTATTAATTTTTTGAAAGATACTATGATTGTGAGTAAATAGAAAAGCGGAAGATTTTATCTGCCTGAAAAAGATTAATTTAGATCAGAAGAATTGAGCAATGATGCGTGATAAAAAAATTATCAAAAACCTCTTGTTAAAATGTTGTCAATATGGTATAATATTTTTCGGAAATCGAGCTGATACACTCCTTTAATTGCGGAGGAAGGGTGTGCGAACTCTTTTATTTTCTATGTCTCAACAAAGATATAAAAAGTAATTGTATTAGACTTGATTTATATTTTTGTCCATATATTGTTAAAAAAAAGACAAGGACTAGCGGCTGTTATTTACGGGCGCTATATATCGGGGCAAATTGCTTTTGGACCCTGATATCATTATTTGAGCAACATGAATTTATCTGAACAACTAAGAAAGGATAATGTTAAGTATGAAGTACAGTTATTATCCGGGTTGTACCCTGAGAAACAAGGCGAAAGATCTGGACGAATATGCCAGAGCCAGCGCCAGAGCACTTGGGTTTGAACTGGAAGAGATCGAAGACTGGCAGTGCTGCGGAGGTGTTTATCCTCTGGGAACTGACGAGATCGCTACGAAACTTTCTTCCGTACGTGCTCTTAATCAGGCCAAAGAAAAAGGCCAGGATCTGGTGACAATCTGTTCTGCCTGTCATCACGTGATCAAACGTGTCAATGACGACATGAAGAATGTGGAAGATATCCGCACCAGAGCAAATAATTACATGCAGCTTGACGAGCCTTATGCTGGCGAGACAACAGTACTCCATTATCTGGAAGTGCTTCGCGACAGAGTTGGCTTTGACAAGCTGAAAGAGAAAGTAGTAAACCCGCTTACAGGAAAGAAGATCGGAGCATGTTACGGATGTCTCTTATTACGTCCGGGTAAGATCATGGCTTTCGATGATCCTGAGAATCCGACAATCATGGAAGATTTCATCCGTGCACTTGGGGCAGAACCGGTAATCTATCCATACAGAAATGAATGCTGCGGCGGTTACATTTCTCTGAAAGAAAAAGATATGTCTCAGAACATGTGTCAGAAAATCGAAGACAGTGCGAAAGGCTTTGGCGCAGATATGTTGATCACAGCCTGTCCATTGTGTAAATATAATTTAAATAAAAACGCTTCCAGCGAACTGCCTGTATATTATTTCACAGAGCTCCTTGCAGAAGCCCTCGGAGTAAAAGAGGAGGTGGCAAAATGAGAAACCAGCATTCAGCAGCAGAAAAGATCAAAGAGATCTCCGGAACCAATCCGCTGAAATGTATGAAATGTGGAAAATGTTCTGCTACCTGCCCATCTTTCAATGAAATGGATATCAAGCCACATCAGTTTGTATCCTATGTTGTAAATGAAGATATCGAAGCACTTGTCAATTCAAAGTCTCTCTGGAAATGCCTTTCCTGCTTCGCCTGTGTAGAGCGTTGTCCAAGAGATGTAAAACCGGGAAAGATCATCGATGCAGCAAGACAGTTAGTTGTCCGTGAAAAAGGCGGCGATTATCTGAAAGCAGATGAGATACCACAGCTTCTTGATCCGGAACTGCCACAGCAGCTTTTGGTAAGTGCATTCAGAAGATACAGGAGGTAAGCCAGCGTGCAGAGAATTGGTGTATTTGTCTGTCATTGCGGAAGTAATATCGCCGCTACGGTAGATGTAAAAAAAGTTGTTGAATTAGCTGCCAAAGAGCCGGGTGTCGTTCATGCAGAAGACTACCAGTACATGTGCTCAGAAGCAGGCCAGGCTAAAATTCAGGAAGCCATTAAAGAGAAAAACCTGACAGGCGTTGTTGTCTGTTCATGCTCTCCACGTATGCATGAGGCAACATTCAGAAAAGCAGCTGAAAGAGCTGGCCTGAATCCATACATGGTGGAGATTGCAAATATCCGTGAGCATTGTTCCTGGATCCACAAGGATATGGAAGAGGCTACAAAGAAGGCCGTGATCCTTGCCAGGGCAGCAATCGCAAAAGTAAACTTAAACACACCTCTTCAGCCAGGGGAGAGCCGTGTTACAAAGAGAGCCCTGATCATCGGCGGCGGTATTGCCGGAATTCAGACAGCCCTGGATATCGCAGATGCAGGATATGAAGTAGATATCGTAGAGAAGACTCCAAGTATCGGTGGAAGAATGTCACAGCTTGATAAAACATTCCCGACACTTGACTGTTCTGCATGTATCCTCACACCTAAGATGGTAGAGGCAGCAGCACATGAGAAGATCAATATCTATACATACAGTGAAGTAGAACATGTCAGCGGTTTCGTAGGTGATTTCACCGTTGATATCAGAAAGAAAGCAAGAAGTGTAAATATGGACAAATGTACAGGCTGCGGTGTCTGCCAGGAAAAATGTCCGTCCAAGAAGATTCCGAACGAATTTAACAGAGGATTAAATAACAGAACTGCTATTTACACTCCATTTGCACAGGCAATCCCGAATGTTCCGGTTATCGACCGTGAGAACTGTCTGAAATTTAAAACAGGAAAATGTGGTGTCTGCTCCAAAGTATGTCAGGCAGGAGCCATTGATTACGATCAGCAGGATGAGATCGTAACACAGAAATACGGTGCAATCGTAGTTGCTACAGGTTTTGATACCATCAAACTTGACAAATATGATGAATATGCGTACAGCCAGAGTAAAGATGTTATTACATCCCTGGAACTGGAACGTATTATGAATGCAGCAGGTCCTACAAAAGGACACTTAGAGCGTCTTTCCGACGGAAAGGCTCCGAAAGAGCTGGTATTTATCCAGTGTGTGGGAAGCAGATGTTCTGATGACAGAGGAAAGCCATACTGTTCCAAGATCTGCTGTATGTACACAGCAAAACATGCAATGCTGATCCGTGATAAATATCCGGATACAAATGTAACAGTCTTCTATATTGATGTGCGTACACCTGGTAAGAACTTCGATGAGTTCTACAGAAGAGCCGTAGAACAGTACGGCGTAAACTACATCAAAGGCCAGGTAGGAAAAGTTATTCCACAGCCGGACGGAAGCCTTCTTGTACAGGGATCTGACCTGATCGACAACAAACAAATCCTTAAGAAAGCAGATATGGTCGTTCTTGCAACAGCCATTGAACCGAACCCGGATGTTCGTAAGATCGCTACTATGCTTACAGCAAGTATTGATACAAACAACTTCCTCACAGAAGCCCATGCAAAACTCCGTCCTGTAGAATCTCCTACAGCAGGTATCTTCCTTTCCGGTGTATGCCAGGGACCGAAAGATATTCCGGAGACAGTTGCACAGGCTGGCGCAGCAGCAGTTAAGGCAATCGGCCTTCTTGCCAAAGATAAACTGACAACCAACCCATGTACAGCAAAATCCGATGAACTGTTATGTAACGGATGTTCTACATGTGCAAATGTCTGCCCATATGGAGCAATTTCCTATGAGGATAAACAGGTAAATGACCACGGTATCCGTGAAACAAGAAGAGTAGCCGTTGTAAATACAGCACTTTGCCAGGGATGCGGCGCTTGTACAGTAGCCTGCCCGTCTGGTGCTATGGATCTGCAGGGCTTTTCCAACAGACAGATTATCGCGGAGGTAGATGCAATATGTCGATAGAAACAAACGAAGAATTCAGACCTAAGATTGTAGCATTCTGCTGTAACTGGTGTAGTTACGCAGGTGCAGACCTTGCAGGAAGCAGCCGTCTTTCTTACCCGGCTGACGTAAAGATCATCCGTGTTCCATGTTCCTGCCGTGTCAATCCAATGTTCATCCTCCGTGCTTTTGAGAAAGGTGCTGACGGTGTGATCATGTGTGGATGTCATCCTGGAGACTGTCATTACAGCACAGGTAACTACTATGCAAGAAGACGTATGACGCTTCTTTTCTCCATGCTCGACTACATCGGTGTGGAAAACGGAAGAACACGAGTAGAATGGGTTTCCGCTGCTGAAGGTGTGAAATTCTCCCAGACTATGAATGAGTTTGTAGAGAAGATCCATTCACTTGGTAAGAACGTAAGATTGGAGGATTTAAGATGCAGGAGCTGATAAATCGTGCAAAAGAACTGCTTGCTGACGGTACAGTTGCAAGAGTTCTGGGATGGAAAGCCGGAGATCTGCCTTACAATCCGGAACCGGCTTACTTTGAAACAGAAGAATCTCTGAAAGATTTTGTATATAACGGATTCTGCGGTGCAAACTTAAGCAAATATATGATCGAAGCTTCCAAACTGGAAGGCAAGACACTGGTTTGTTTAAAACCATGTGATACATACAGCTTTAATCAGCTGATCAAAGAGCATCGTGTAGACCGTGAGAAAGCTTATATCATTGGTGTTGGATGTAAAGGAAAACTGGATATCGAGAGAATCCGCAAACAGGGAATCAAAGGTATCGAAAGCATTTCCGGTGCAGAGATCACAGATGAGGCAGAAACACTGACTATTCAGACAATCTATGGTGAGAAGACCTGTGCATACAAAGATGCAATGCTTGAAAGATGTCACGTATGTAAAGGAAAAGAACATAAGATTTATGATGAACTTATCGGTGAGTCCAAAGACACAAAAGATGCAGATCGTTTTGCAGAAGTAGAGAAGATCGAAGCAATGAGCCCGGAAGAAAAATTTGCATTCTTCCAGAGCCAGTTAAGCAAATGTATCCGCTGCAATGCCTGCCGTAATGTCTGTCCTGCATGCAGCTGCCGTAAATGTGTATTCGACAGCAATAAGTTTGACAGTGCGCAGAAAGCAAACGTGGACTCTTTCGAAGAGAAGATGTTCCATATCATCCGTGCATTCCATGTGGCAGGAAGATGTACAGACTGCGGCGAATGCAGCAGAGTATGTCCTCAGGGAATTCCGCTTCACCTGTTCAATCGTAAATTTATCAAAGATATTGATACATTCTATGGTGAATATCAGGCAGGAGAGGATTCAACATCCAAGGGACCTCTTACAAACTTTACATTTGAAGATGTTGAGCCGAGTATCGTGGCAGAAAGGGGATAATGTATGTATAAGATAGCAGCAGAGAATCTGCAGGCATTATTCCAGAAAATTGCCGCAGATCAGGATTTATATTTACCTGTCAAAGTCAGTGATCAGGTAAACTTCAGAGCATGGAGCCAGGACGCAGAAGTCTGTCTTGACACTTTAAAAACCGTAAAGTCACCAAAAGATGCTTTCTTTCCACAGAGTGAAAACCTTTATACCTGCGAAAAAGAAGGAAAGAACATTACCATCGAACCACAGGCATTACAGGAGAAAAACTTTGTTGTATTCGGTATGAAAGCCTGCGATGTACAGGGTGTAAAAGTTCTGGATAACGTATTTTTAAGTGATCCGGTAGATACCTTCTATGCAGCAAGAAGAGAGCATGGAACCATCGTTGCACTTGCATGTCATGAACCGGAAGAGAGCTGTTTCTGTAAGGTATTTGGCATTGACTGTGCAGATCCTGTTGCAGATGTTGCAGCATGGATGATCGAAGGCGAGCTTTACTGGAAACCTCTTACAGAGAAGGGCGAAGCTCTTACAAAAGCAGTTGCAGAACTTCTTAACGATGCGGATGAAGCAAAGGTAGAAGAAGAGAAAACTGCAATCCGCGCCATCGTAGAAAAACTTCCTTACTCTAATCTTTCTCTGGAAGGATGGGGACAGGAAGATTACATGGACCGTTTTAACTCTCCTGTATGGGAAGAACTTTACAAACCATGTCTGGCATGTGGTACTGGTCAAAAGCGACGAAAAACGCGAAAGCGTTTCACGATAAATGCGAAAACATCAGAGGTACTTTCCTGGTGAAGCGACGAAAAACGCGAAAGCGTTTCACGATAAATGCGAAAATATCAGAGGTACTTTCCTGGA